>DATIDO010000379.1:0-7858 GCA_035456245.1 Polyangiaceae bacterium | reverse complement strand
GAAGGGAAAGCGGGGCAACGTGCCGAAGAGAGTGCTCTCACCGAAGGTGGCGATGACCACCGAGTAAGCCACGACGCTCGAAAGCACCGACGGAATGAGCGCCTCCGACTCGAAGCCGTCGCGGTAGAGCACCTCGACCGCCAGGAGCGCGGCGCCGAGCGGCGTGCGGAAGACCGCCGAAATACCAGCGGCCACACCCGCGACCAGAAGCACGCGGCGCTCGCGTGCCCCCACACCGAGCCGCCGGGCCACCCAGACGCCGAGCGCGCCACCGATCTGCATGGTGGGACCCTCTCGGCCTCCGGCGCCGCCGGTACCCAACGTGAAGATCGAAGCCAGCGCTTTGACCCAGATGACGCGCGAGGGGATCGAGGCGTTCTTCTGATGGAACGTCTCGATCATGGCGTTGCCGCCACCGCCGCGCGCCTCGGGGGCGAGCTGCGTGAGCAAGCCGGTGATCACGCCACCGACGGCGGGCACCAAGACCAACAGCCAAGGCGTGAAGTGCGCCGCTTCGAGACCCGCAGCGAACTCCTCACCGAAGGCTCGCAGCGGCCGGTAGCCCACCCAGTGCTCGAGCACGATCACCTGCAGGTACTCGACCGCCGCGAAGACGAGCGAGCCCACCAGACCTGCCGCGATGCCAACCAGGGCGGCATGCAGCAAGGTGCGGCCCACGATGCGCAGATCGAGTGGGTTCGCCTGGAACAGGCCGCTCGTCAGTGCGGCACCGTCCCATTTTCCGAGCGGCGGGAGTCGGTATCGCAAAGCGTACTCAGGCGAGCCGGGCAGTGAGCTCGATGCTGGTGCCGGCGAGCGCCTTCGAAACCGGGCAGCCCTTCTTCGTCGCGAGAGCGATCTCCTGGAAGGCTGCGTCGTCCAGATCGGCGACCTTCACTTCGGTCGTCAGCTCGATCTTCGAGATGGAGAAGCCATCACCGTCCTTGTCGAGGTGAACCTTCGCCGACGTCTCGATCGACTGGGGCTTCTTGCCGGCCAGCTCCAGGCCGAGCGACAGCGCCATGGAAAAGCAGCCCGCGAGAGCAGCGCCGACCATTTCCTCGGGGTTGGTGCCCGGTTTTCCTTCGAAGCGCGTGCCCAGCGAGAACGGAGCCTCCGCTGCATGCGCCGGCTTCATCACGCCCTGGCCGTCCTTCAGGCCACCATTCCACACTGCGTTCGCTTTGCTGATCCCCATGAGTACCTCCGTTCCCGGGCCTCCCATGGCCCAGTCCCGAGGCGATTCTGCGAACTTCGGCCGGGCCTGTCACGGCGCCGCCCCTCCCTGCGCGTTCCCCGCCCTCAGCCCTCCCGCCGCACGAGAGCCGGCAACCGAAAGCCGCTCACCCGCGACCCGCCGAAAAACCGAAAGCCCCCGAGGGTCACTCGGAGGCTCTCTTCTTTTTCCGTCGGGGTGGGCAGATTCGAACTGCCGACCCCTAGTCCCCCAGACTAGTGCGCTAACCAGGCTGCGCTACACCCCGGAACCTTTTCCTCGGGCGACGATGGGGGTGTCGCCCGCGGCCCGCCGTGCCCCGAGGGGTCCGGCGAAAGGCGGGCGGAACTTAGCCGACGAGCGCCCGAAGGCAAGGGGGTCTGTCACCGTTTCGACAAACGACCATCCACCCGAAAATCCTCAGAAGTTGGACTCGACCAGGGGCCGGAAGGTCAGCTCGTGCACCACGACGTCCGCCGGAGCGAAAAGGACCCCGCAGATCATGTGGGCCACGCTGGCCGGCGCCAGGTAGTCGGGGCGGTCCTCGACCCGGAAGCCACTGTCGGTCCCGCCCGGGTAGACGCCCGTCACCTTCACCCCGTGAGGCCGCGCCTCTTTGATCAGCGACAGCGTGGCGCCGTGCAAGCCGTGCTTCATCGCCGAGTAGAGGCTCATCCGTTCGATGCCGAGCTTCACCACCGTCGAGAGCACGTTGACGAGGTGACCGCTCCGGCGCGCCGTCATGTCGCGCAGCGCCTCGCGCGCGATCACCAGTGGAGCGCGCAGGTTGACCGCCCACTGCAGCTCGAGCTCCTCGTCGTTGGTCTGCACGAGCTCGGCCTTGCGACTGTTGAAGCCCGCATTGTTGATGACGAAGTCGGGCGCCACGCCCAGGGCCCTGCGCGCTCGCACGTAGGCGGCCTCGGCCGACTCGGGCTCGGCCAGATCGAACGCCTCCCCCAGACACCCCGTCTCGTCCATCAGCTCGCGCAGCCGGTCGCGATCGCGGCCGGTCGCGAACACCGTCACCCCGCGCTCGACCAGCTGGAGCACCAACGCGCGCCCAATCCCCGACGTGGCCCCCGTCACGAATGCCGTCTGCATCCTTCTTTCTTAGCAATTGCGCGCTCCCCGGCGTAGCGTCCGCCCGTGCTCTGCCCCCGCTCGCTCTCCGTATCGCTCTCGTTTCCAGCGCTGCTCCTCGCTCTGAGTGCCTGCAAGGTGACCCCCGAAGACGGGGCCCCGGTCAGCGACCACCAACCGAGCGCGACCGAGCCTTCGAAGCAGGCCACCTCCCCGACGCCCTCGGCCGCGCCCTCAGCCGATCCCACCCGCGCCGGCGCGGTTCCCCAAAGCGGCACCGCCGCTCCCAATAGCGCCGCGGCGGAAGCCCCGGCCGAAAACCCCGCGGGCATCCGCGTCATCAGTGGCCCCGCTCTCCGCGAGCGCTTCCGCCGACCCGACCGCCGAGCCACCTTGCTCAACGTCTGGGCCAGCTGGTGCGGCCCCTGCCGGCGCGAGTTCCCCATGCTCACGGCCCTCGAGGCCAACCTGCGCCAGCGCGGCGTGGTGCTCGAGTTCGTCTCGGTGGACGAGCCCGACGGCTTTCCTGCGGCGCTCGAGTTCGCCGCGCAGAACGGCAAGACGCCCCCCCTCTGGGTGGCCGAGCGCCCGCTCGGGCCGTTCAAGGTCTCCCTCTCGCCCAGCTGGAAGGGCGCCCTGCCGGTGACCTTCCTCTTCGACAACCAGGGGGAGCTGCGCCACCTCTGGAACAGCGAGATCTACGACCACGAGCTGATTGCCCTGCTCGACACCTTCCTGCGGGGCGATCCCATCCCAGCCGAGACGAACTTCGCCGCCAAGCCGGGCCTCGACTACCGAAAGTAACCTGGGAGAGGGGGGCGCCGGTGGCTCGGTCGGGCGTCCCGCGGCCGCCGCGTCGCGCCGGGGCCCGGGAATTTGGCCCTTCCGGCTGGGTTCGTTTAGCGAAGAGGGGCCATGTTCCGTCGCGACCGCTCCTTCTCGTTGGCTCGCCCGCTCCGCCTGCTCCTGGGCGCGCCTCTCCTGGCCTCCCTGCTGACGGGCTGCGGCCTGTTCGGCTCCTCGACGCCCGGTGATCCAACCCGCATGAGTGAGGCCGAGTTCGACGTGGCCGCCGATCTGTGGTGGCGGCAGCACGATCCCCGCGAAGCCCTCAAGCACGCCCTGCGCGCGGCCGAGCTCGACACCGACAACGCCGACGCGGCCCACCTGGTGAGCCTCATCTACTTGGATTTCTGCCAGAACAGCCAGATCGACGAGTGCCGACTGGGTGAGGCCGAGACCTACGCCAAGCGAGCCATCACGGCCAAGCGCGACTACATCGAGGCCCAGAACACCCTGGCCGTCATCTACATCCACCAGAAGCGCCCGGCCGACGCCATCCGCATGCTCGAGCCGATCACCGAGAACATCCTCTACGCGACGCCCGAAATCGCCTGGGGCAACCTGGGTTGGGCCTACCTGGAAAAGGGTGACTCCGAGCACGCGATTTCGGCGCTGCGCCGCGCCGTCGCCGCTCAGCCGCTGTTCTGTGTCGGCAATTACCGGCTCGGCGTCGCCTACCACCACGTGGGACAGCTCGAATCGTCCCGTGACGCGCTCGATCGGGCGCTGGAGACGGATGCTCCCGGCTGCGGAAATCTGCAGGACGCCTACCTGGAGCGCGCTCGCGTCCACCTGGCTCTCGGTGAGCTGGAAATGACCCGAGCGGACCTCGATCGTTGCATCGTATTGCAAAAGACCAACCAGGCCGGCCGGGCCTGCGGCCGCATGCTCACGACGCTGCAGTGATGTGGGGTAACGGCCCACTGTCCGGCATATCGGCCACAAGGCCGAAGTTGCGGAACCCTTCGCATTCGTACCGCTTTTTTTTGCGGACGTTCTGGGTAGTCTAGCGGGCTCTCCGCCTGGTCACGACCGACGCGGGGGGTCACCGGCCCCATGTCCTCCGTTGGTCAATATCTCCGTCAGCACCGCGAAGAGCGGCGCATGAGTATCGCCGAGGTGGCGCGCGCGACACGCGTGCCCGTCTCGAGCGTGGAGAGGATCGAGGCGGATCAGTTCGACGAACTGCCGGCCGAAGTGTTCGTCCGTGGCTTCTTGAAGTCCTACGCGCGCGTCGTCGGCTTGGAAGAGGAGGACGTGCTCGCTCGCTACTCGTCGAGCCGCCGCGTCGCCTGGACCACGCCGCTCCCCCTGCCCTCCTCCGGTGCTCGTCCGGCTCGCGGCCGACGAGTCGGTGTGGCCATCGCCTTCGTGCTGCTGCTCATCCTCTTCACGCTCGCCCTCTCGATCGTGCTGAAGCCCCGCGGCGGTGACATGCCGCAAGAGCTCTCACGACGTGCGACCGGCGGCCTCACGCTGCGCGCGTGACCACCGCGTCCTCTGCCGAGGTCGAGGTCGAGGGGCTGCTGCTCTCGCGCATCGCCTACGGCGAGGCCGACTGGATCGTGCACGTCTTCACCGATCGGCTCGGCAAGCTGGCCGCTCTGGCGCGAGGCGCGCGCCGCAGTCAGAAGCGTTTCGCCGGTGCGCTCGAGCCCCTGCACACGCTCACCTTGCGCCTCAGCGCACGCCCTCACGGCGAGCTCTACACGCTGCGTGAAGCCGGCCTCGCGCGCATGCGCTTGCCGTTGCTCTCCGATTTGGGAGCGATGGAAACGGCGGGACGGGCGCTCGGTTGGGTGAAGCGTGCCTCGCCGGCCCACACGCCCGAGCCGCTCGTTTGGTCGGCGTTGCTCTCGCTCCTCGACGAGCTGGAGAAGCCCGAGCGGGCCGACGCCGACTCGCTTTCGATCGCCTTCGGCGTCCAGCTGCTCGAAGGGCTCGGCTGGGGGCTCGATCTCACGCGCTGCGTCAGCTGCGGCAAGATCTGCCCGGCCGGGCAGGCTGCCTGGATCCACCCGCAGCGCGGCGGACTCATTTGCCGAGCCTGCGGCGGTGGGCCGCTCCTCTTGCCTGGTGAGCTGCGCAACCGATTGGCCACGCTCACCCCGGGCCTCTACCCCAGCTTCCAGCCCCACTCGGCGCTCGGCCTCAGCGTGGTGGAGCGCGCGCTCGAGGCGCACCCGGGTGGGTAAGGACGACGCGCCTCCAGAAAATCGCCGGCACGCCCGGGCTCGTGTAGGGTCTGGCCCGTGAGCGACGCCGCCCAGGCCGAGCAGAAGAAGATCGCCGGGCGCGCCGGCATCGTGGCGCTCGGTACCCTCTCCAGCCGAATGCTCGGCTTGGTCCGTGACTCGGCCCTGGCCGCCCTGTTCTCGCGCGGCGCGACCGATGCGTTCCTGGTGGCCTTCCAGCTGCCGAACCTCCTGCGCCAGCTGCTGGCCGAAGGCGCCGTGCAGAACGCCGTGCTGCCCGTGCTCACGAAGATCCGCGTGCGCGAGGGCGACGAAGCCGCGCGCCGCTACTTTCGCGCCATCCGCGGGCTGGGCTTGGTCGCCTCCTTCGCCGTGGCGGTGCTCGGCATCTTCTTGGCGCCCTGGATGGTCGATCTGTTCGCGCCCGGCTTTCGCGAGCGCCCCGAGCAGTTCGAGCTGACGGTGCTGCTGAGCGAGTGGCTGTTTCCGTACATCTTCTTCATGAGCGCGGCCGCGCTCGGAGTGGCGGCGCTCAACACCCACGGCCGCTTCGTCGCCAGCTCGTTCTCGCCCGGGCTGCTCAACGTCTCCTTCGTGCTGTTCGCCTTCGCGCTGCCCGCTTGGCTCTCGCGCCACGGACACCCGCCGATCCTGGCCATGGCGTTCGCAGCACTGGTCGGTGGCGTGCTGCAGGTGCTGGCGCAGTGGCCCAGCCTGCGGCGCATCGGCTACCTGGAGGCGCCCAGCTGGGAACCGAACCACCCGGGCGTGCACGAGTCGCTGAAGCGCATGGCGCCCACGCTCTTCGGCATCGGCGTCTATTACATCGACGTGGTGGTGGGGCGTCGGCTGCTCTCGGAGCTCGGCGAGGGGCCCATCAGCTATTTCGGCTTTGCGCTGCGCGTGTGTGACTTCCCGCAGGGCATCTTCGTGATGGCGCTGCAGACGGCCACCTTGCCCAGCCTGGCGGCGTTCGTGGCACGCGGGGACCACGATTCGGTCGGTCGCACCTTTGCCTTTGCCATGCGGCTGTCGCTCTTCGTCGGCTTCGCCGCCACCGCGCTGTTCGTGGTCTTGGCCGAGCCCATCGTCAGCCTGCTGTTCCAGCGCGGCCAGTTCGATCTGGAGAGCACTCGCGAGACGGGCCGCGCGCTGGTCGCCCAGGGGCTCGGCATCTTCTTGGTAGCCGGCGTGCGCCAGCTGGTGGCCGTGTTCTTTGCGCTCGGTGACACGCGCACGCCGGTGATGGTGGCGGCGCTCGATCTGCTGGCCTTCGTCGGGCTGGCCCTGGCGCTGCGGGGACCCTTCGGTCACGTCGGGGTGGGGCTGGCCGTCAGTGGCTCGAGCCTCGTGCAGTTCTTGCTCCTGTGGATCCTGCTCTCACGCCGGCTGCCCTCGCTGCACTCGGCCGAGATCCTGCGCTCGGCTCTCGGCAGTCTGCTCCACGCCGGGCTCGCCGCCGCGGCGGCCTGGGCCGTGGTGAGCCTGTCGGGCATCGACTCGAGCGCGTCCGCCTGGCTCCGCGCGCTGCCTGCCCTCCTCGGCTCCGGGGTGTTCGTGGTGGTGTTCCTCACCACGTGCAGCCTGACCCGGAACCCCGAGCTCGGCGCCGTGGTCGGCCCGCTGCGGGCACGTTTCGCCCGCAAACGCTGAGCAACGCCGCGCGGTTCGCTCCCCTCCGTGCCGCCGAGGTGCACCGGGAGGGCCTTTGCGCTAAGGCCCGCGCGTGACTTCTCCTTCGACGGCTGACAAGGGCCGACCCGGTGATCGCGTCATCGAGGCGCGCTTCGATGCGGGCGCCAAGGCGCGCGACCAATTTCCGCCGCCCGTGACCGCCGAGCTCGCCTTCGTCGGCCGCAGCAACGTCGGCAAGAGCAGCCTGCTCAATTGCCTGGCCGAGCGCAGGACGCTGGTGCGCACCAGCTCGACCCCCGGCTGCACCCGACAGATCAGCTGGTTCACCGCCATCTGCGACGACAAGGCGACCCTCTCGCTCGTCGATCTCCCCGGCTACGGCTACGCCAAGCGCAGCAAGGCCGAGCGCGTGCTGTGGGGCGAGCTGATCGACGGCTACCTCTTGGGCCGGCCGACGCTGCGCGCGGTCGTGCTGCTCGTCGACGTGCGCCGCGGCTTCGAAGAAGACGACATCGAGCTGCTGAAGATGCTCGAGAGCCCGGCCAACGTGAGCCGCAAGCCGCTCGAGATCGTGTTGGTGGCCACCAAGCTCGACAAGCTGAGCCGCAACGAACACAAGCCGCGCCTCGCTCAACTCACCACCCAGGTGGGTCGTCCGGTGCTCGGCTTCTCTGCCGAGCAGAAGCTCGGTCGCCTGCCGCTGTGGCGCAAGCTGCGCCGCTTGGCCGGCGTCGGTGAACAGGCTGCTACCGACGGTTCGACTGAGGCGGCGACCGAGAATCCCGCTGGTTCTGCGGCCGAAGACGAAGCTGCTGTCAGCTGAGGCATCCGCTCCGCGCCGGCGCGGGTTGGAGCGCGACGACGGAGCGGAGCGACGGCTTGCGCT
>DATIDO010000378.1:0-4973 GCA_035456245.1 Polyangiaceae bacterium | reverse complement strand
CACTTTCCAGCCAAAGTACAGGTCTGAATCACCAGGGGGTCGCCCGGAGCACAGCGAGAGTCATTGGGAATGCACTCGCCTCCACACTGGGGTGTCGGGCTCGCTTCGCACACGAAGGGGCACGTCTGATCGGTCACCCAGGCGCCGCCGAAGCTGCAGCTCTGCAAGGTGGCTTCCTTGCAGCGCTTGTCCCCGGGCACACACGCGCCGCCGCAGGCGTTTCCCGTGCAGACGTACTGGCAAGCCGTCTGGTTCACCCAGCTCCCGGCCTGGCATTCCTGCCAATTGTTGAAGCCCGGCCCCACGCACTGCGTCTCGCCGTTGGCGCAGGTACCGGTGCAGACACCGTTCGTGCATGCGTCGTTGATGCAGTTGGACGGGCGCAGGTCGACCCAAGCGCCCTGGTCGTTGCACTGCACCGGCATGCCGTTGTTGGTTCCACGGCAAGAGTACGCGCCGGGCGCGCACTCACCGACGCAGGCACCATCGGCACAAGCCTGATTCTCGCAGACGGCCGGGACCGTCCACTCTCCGGCCGCGCTGCAGGTGCGCAGATGCGTGACTCCCTGGCACTCGGTCGTGGTGGGCACGCAGACACCGCCGCAGACTCCGTCGATACAGGCGTTGGAGCACTCTCCACCCACGTCGATCACCTGACCGAACACGCACATCTGAACCTGGCGTGAGTCGCAGGTCAGCTCGCCGTTCTCACAGCCCCCGCCCACGGAACCACCGGTACCACCGGGGCTGCCGCCGGTTCCCGGCTCGCCGCCGCCACCGCCCGAGCCGTCGTCGACCGAGTCGCTGCCATCGCTGTCGCCGTCCTCGAAGGGCTTGTCGTCGAAGACGATGCCGCTCTTGTCGACCGTACAGCTGGCCCCCGTGACCAGGGCCGCGCCGAGCAACAGGCCCAGCCAAACCGGTTTCGTGTTCAAGTTAGTCATCGTCCAAGCCCCTCTTCCCGAGTCACATCAAGCACGCTTCGTCCAACGACGAGCCAATCAGAACGTCCCCAATGCGGTGAGCCCACCACCGCCAGCGCCGAAGTAGGGCGTCACCTGCAGCCGAGCCGCCGGCGCCCCCGACTCCTTCGGGCCACCCGAGTCGGCCCCCACGATGAACAGCGTGACGCCCGTCGCCGCCAACACGCCGCCGCCGATGAACAAGGCAGTCGACACCGTGGCCAGCGAGCTCGCGCTGTCGAACTCGTCCTGGGTGCTGGTCGGACAGGTCAGAGTGCCAGCGACGTCGATGCACTGGTCGCGGGCCGAGCTCTCCTTGCTCTTGGCCATCACGCCCGTAATCACGCCACCGATCAGCGCCGCCACGCCAACGCCACCCGTGATCAGGCCGGTCGTCTGCACGGTGGTGAGCCCTCCCCCTTCTTGCTGGGAAGCGGCCACCGGTGGCGGCGCGAAGTCGAAGACGTGGTTCAAGTCCTGACCCGGCTCGATCACCACGTCCCAGGTGACCTTCTTGCCGCCAGCGTCGGCCGCGAACGAATAGGAACCGGCCCGCAATCCGAGCTTGGTCGGCCCTTCCGCCAGCTTGTAGCTGCGAGTGGGCGCGCTCGAACCCTCGCGGCGCACGGTGACCTTCGTGCCCTTCTCCTTCGACTGGAAGGTCACGTGGGCCAGGTTGCCC
Source organism: Polyangiaceae bacterium (assembly GCA_035456245.1). Taxonomy (GTDB): domain Bacteria; phylum Myxococcota_A; class Polyangia; order Polyangiales; family Polyangiaceae; genus NIC37A-2. The sequence goes on along the minus strand of DATIDO010000378.1, from coordinate 3,329 downwards.
TGAACCAACAGCAGCTCTTTCTCGATCGACTTGCGCTCTTCGGGATCGACCTCCTGGCCACCCTGATCGAGGTAGGTGCGGTAGTAGGTGATGGCCTCGTCGTCGCGCTCCAGGTTCAGCGCGCACAGGCCCAGGTTACCCAGCACCTTCCAGTTGTGGTTGCTCTTCTCGTAGGCGAGCAAGAACTGGTTGTAGGCGTCCTGATAGTTGGGCGGCGTCTGCTGCAACAGCTCCACGCCGTTGGAGAAGTAGAGCTGAGCCTCGGACGGCTGGGCCTCTTGCGCTTGGGCGCTGCCCCAAGGTGTGGCGAGAAGACTGCCGGATACTGCCAACGCCACGAGCCAACGGATCCCAACCAAGCGCATTCTCATTCCCGCTCCCAATCAACGAGCGGGACGGGCCCAACCCCCCTGGGCCAGCCGCGTCCCCTCGCCGCAATGGCGGAAGTCTAGCTCAAATGGACTGGCTAGGGAGGACGGGGCTAGACGAGGCATCCAAACAGCTTGGAAAGTGCCGTCCTAACGGGACTTTGCCCGACACCTCCGGCGGGGGTCCGTCGGGCGGGATCGGGGCGTCGGTCAATTGGAAGCGGTCACGTAGACCAGCCAGCCAGGCTGGTTCTCGGCTCGACCGAGCACCTTGTAGTGCTCCTCTTCGTCGTCACCGGCGACGTCCCAGTGCACGCGCACGTCGCCGAAGCCGGCCTCGCGCAAGAGCTCGGTGATCTCGGGCAAGGACCAGAAGCGCCACTCGTAGGTGAAGGCCTTCTCCAGCTTGGTCCCGTCCTTGAACTCGAAGTGGATGTAGTTCGTGACCGCGTGACTGATGGGGCAGAACTGATCCTGATCCCAGACATAGGTGAAGCCGGCCGCGATGCGGCGGGGCTCCAGCATGGGCTGCTGCGACTCCCAGCCACCGTACGCGTCGAGCACGAACATGCCCTGCGGTCCCAGGCCCTTGCGCACCACCTCGAAGTACGCGCGGAGCGAGTCGCGGGTGGTGAAGATCCAATAGCTGAAGTTCAGGGCGTTGATGACGTCGAAGCGAGCCTTGCGCGGCTTGCGCACGTCCTCTTGCAGCAGCGTGATGCGCTTGGCTGCGTCACCGAGCGGCGCCAGATTGTGGGCGCGTCCCCAGTCGAGCGTCGGTCCGTCGATGTCGACACCCGTGGCAGTGCGCTCGGCATTCGACTTCACCCAGGCCGCGCACAGCAGGGCGGTGCCGCAGAAGTCCTCGCGCAGGGTGAGGGGGCGGCGCTTGAAGCGCGTGCGGAAGATCTGATCCACGAACTCGATCTCGTGATCGGGCGCCTGGACGCTCAGCTGGTAGAGCTCGTGCTTGTCAGCCGTCTTGGCCGTGTACTTCGGCTTCTTGACGACGGGCTTGGAACGGTGCGCGGCCTTCTTGGGCGCCTTGGCTGCGGTCTTCGAGGCCTCCTTCGTCGCGGACTTCTCGGCGGCTCCCTTCTTCGACACAGCGCTGCCGGACGGACGGCTGCCGGACGGACGGCTGGCAGACTTGGCAGGCGGCTGGCGGCGTGCGCTGGACGCTGAGGTGGAGCGAGGGGACTTCTTGGCGGGCGAGCTCATCGGCGCGGACCCTAGAGCGACCCACGGCTGGCGAGCAACCTCCACCCTACGGTGCCAGCTCCACGCCCAACCGCCCGACCGCGTCACCTTCGCGTCGCGGGGCTTTCGGGCCATGCTCGGCCCGTGCAGTCCTCTCCCGTCACTGGCCGCCTGGCACCGAGCCCGACCGGCCACCTGCACCTGGGCCACGCGCTGTCCTTTCTGCTCGCCTGGTGGCGCGCCCGCAGCCAGGGTGGCCGCCTGCTCCTGCGACTCGAAGATCTCGATGTGGAACGCGCGTCGGCCGAGCACGCGGATGCAGCCGTTCGTGATCTGGAGTGGCTGGGGCTCGACTGGGACGGCCCGGTCCGCCTGCAGTCTCGAGAGCGGGAGCGCATCGTCGAGGCGGCCGAGCGCCTGGCCGACGCGGGTCGGGCCTACGCCTGCGTTTGCTCACGCGGCGATCTGCGAGCCCTGGGCGCCCCCCAGGCCGGCCAGGACGAGGTCCCCTACCCGGGCACGTGCCGCGGACGATTCACGAGTGTCGCCCAAGCCGAGCAAGCCACGGGCAAGACCGCGGGGCTCCGTTTCCGAGTCCCCAGCGGACCCCTGGCGTTCCATGACGAGAACTACGGCCCCCGCGCCTACGACGTCGCCGCCGAGGTCGGTGACTTCTTGATCCTGCGCCGCAACAAGATGCCGTCGTACCAACTGTCGGTCGTCGTCGACGACCATTTCGACGGGGTGAACGAGATCGTGCGGGGTTCCGATCTGTTGCCCAGCACCTCACGCCAGCTGGCGCTCGGACGCGCGCTCGGCTTCGCCACCCCCCGCTACTTTCACGCGCCGCTGCTGTGCGACGAGCAGGGCAAGCGGCTGGCCAAGCGCGAGGCCGCGCTCGGTTTGGGTGAGCTCCGCGCGGCGGGTGTCGATCCTCGCGCCATCGTCGCCTTCGTGGCGCGCGCGCTGGGTCAAGCCGACGCCGAGCGAGCCGAACGGCTCACGCCGCGTGAATGGCTACCCGCCTTCAACGCGACCGCCGTGGGCACCGAGCCAATCCGGCTCACCACGAGGGCCCTCGACGAACTGCGACGAGCCAGGTGACCACGGGGCTGGTTCGAACCAGCCGACGGCTCAGAACAGCTTCGTGTTGGGGCGCACCGGGACCAGGAGTGCTTCCTCTTCCCCCGGCTCCAAACCTTCGCCCGGCTGCAGGCGGCGCACCTCGACGGTTCCTGTCTTCGTCTTGCGCGCCGCGACGCGGATCCCAGGACGCTGACCCACGCTGCCGGAGGTTCCCACCGGTGCGCTCGGGCGGGCCGAGGGGCGAGGCACGACGGCACGAGGCGCCGCTGGTGCAGGCTCGGAAGGAGGCGGCTCGTCGTCCGACGTTCGCTCCAGCTCTTCGAGCGTGGGCGGAGGCGGCGCGGGTACCGAGCGAGGCCGAGGCATCGGCGCCGGGGTCGGAGGCCGATCGACGATCGTCTTGTCGGCGAAGTCCTCGTCGGCGTCCGAGAGGACGTGAGTGGGATCGGGCAGAGGCTCGAACGCAGGCGGAGGATTCGTGCTGCCGCTGAGCCGCGCTGCCGCCCGCGACACCTCCCCCGCTCGCTCCGGTCGTCCTTGCTTGCGCGCCGCCACGGCCGCACGCTGCAACCAGCGAGCCGCCTCGCCGTTGTCGCCGCGCTCTTCCTCCACGCGTGCCGTCTCGAGAGCGACGACTACGTCGTCGTCATCGTCGGAAGTGGTCCTGGGAACGAG
>DATIDO010000377.1:0-4281 GCA_035456245.1 Polyangiaceae bacterium | reverse complement strand
CCTTCAGCGGGACGACCTTGCCGCGACGCCAGGCGCCATCCTGGGTCAGGACGGCCTTGGCTCCGCAGTCGTTGATGCGATCACGCAGCGGCTCGGCGGCGAAGCCACCGAACACCACGGTGTGGGGAGCGCCGATGCGCGCACAGGCCAGCATGCCGACCACGACCTCGGGCACCATGCCCATGTAGATGGCGACGCGGTCACCCTTGCCGATCCCGCCCTCACGGAGCGCGGCGGCGAAGGCCACGACGCGCTCGTGGAGCTCGGCATAGGTCCAGGTGACGGTGAGCCCCGGCTCGCTCTCCCAGACGATGGCGGCCTTGTCGCGTCGGCCACTCTCCAGGTGACGATCGACGCAGCTCTCGCTCACGTTCAACTCGGCGCCGAGGAACCACTTGGCGAACGGCAGCTGCCAGTCGAGCAGTTTGTCCCAACCCTTGCGGAACGACAGCTCGCTCGTCTCTCGCTTCCAGAACGTCTCGGGTGAGTCGAGGCTCTCACGATACAGAGCATCGTATTCGGCTCGGCTCTTGATACGGGCCTTGGCCGAGAACTCGGCGGGCGGCTCGTAGCGATCGTGTTCGTGGCTGTAGCTCTCGATGGCGTTGCTCATGACGAATCTCTGGGGCGGTCCTGAATGCGAGCCGGCTGGTTGCCGGAAACACTCACTGGCAGTTTATCGGACGTACAGTTGAGCTGGAACGCTTTCTTCTCGGAAACATGTCCGAAATCGCGCCAATTCGACCGCTTTCACGGGGCTTCCGCCGCTCGAATGCGGAGAAATCCGCACCTCCGACTCCCTTAGGCCCACCCCATCCCACCCCGAGGAGGTCGAGAGATTCGCGTTCGGCGGCAGGGGCGTCGCGGGCACTCCCCAGGCTGACGGGCGCTCTGCCTGCTCGAGCGCCGAGGGTACGCAGCACACGACGACAAAATGAAAACGAGCCACACCGTGAGGTGTGGCTCGTTCGTGCCCCGTTGTGGAGGGCGTTGGGCTCAGAGCTTGCCCGAGCCCGCAGGGCTCAGAGCTTACCCGAGCCCGCAGGGCTCAGAGCTTACCCAGAGCCGACTCGACGCGCGAGATGGTGCGCGAAGCCGTCTTCTGGTGGAGGATACCCTTGCTGACGGCGCGAGCGAGAGCGCTCGTTGCCTTCTTCACCGGCTCGGCGGCGGCGGTCTTGTCACCAGCGGCCAGAGCGGCGCGGGCGATCTTCAGGGCATTCTTGACGGCGGTACGCAGCGAGCGATTGCGCGCGGTACGGACGAGACGTTGACGGTTGCGCTTGTCGGCAGAGACGTGATTGGCCATGTCGGATCCTTTGGTGCGCTCAGGCCTTCACAGGCTTGGCATCGGCGGCCTTCGGGTCGTAGCCCTCGGGGTGGACGGGGAACGCCGGCGTGCCGTGCTTGGCGTTGAAGCGCTTGCGTGCGCTGCCGAGGGACTTGCCGCGGATCTCGCGACGGGTCTGGGTCTGCCGGGTATTCGAAACCATTTTGGGAAACTCGCTGCTGGGAGGCCACGATGGGGGCCTCGGGGGGCGGGAATATGAGTGAAGGCCAGGGGCCTGTCAACGCGATCAGGTGTGTTTTGTCCCGGCTCTTTTTGGCTGGATGCCGGCGGGCCGGGGTGGATTGAGGGGAAATCGGGGGCCAGGGGCTCCCCAGGGAGGCATCAGCCCCCCAGTTTTTGCTTGAGCAGGTCGCCCAGGGTGCCGAACTTCGACTCGGCCTTCACCTTGTCGCGGTACTCCTTGTGGGCGCGGCGCTCCTCGTCCTGGGCGAGGCGGCCGATGCTGAGCTTGGCTTCGCCGCGCTCCACCTCGACCACCAAGACCTCGAGCTTCTGGCCGACCGTGAAGTGCTTCTTCAGCTCGGCGCCACGCTGGGTGCCGGTCTGCGCGGCGGGAACGAAGCCGCGGGCGTGACGGCCCGTGGCGCCCAGGATGCGGACGGTGAGTCCGGGCACGTCGACCTTGACCACCTCGACGGCCAGCTTGCCGTTCTTGATGACCTTCTGCTTGCCCTCGGCCTGCTGCTCCTCGGTCGGAGCGGGGTGCAGAGCGATGCGGCGCTGCTTCTCGTCGAAGTGGTGCACCAGCACGCGCAGGGTCTGACCGGCGCTGACGACCTTGCGGGCATCGTCGACGCGCGACAGTCCCAGATCGGCAGCGTGCAGCAGACCGTCGACGCCCTCGGCAATGCGCACGAAGGCACCGAACTCCTCCACCCGCACCACCTCGCCATCGAGGATGTCGCCGGGCTTCACGTTGTCGAAGATCTTGCCGTAGGGATCCTCGAGCAGCGCCTTGCGGCTCAGCCAGATCTTGCCCTTCTCGTCGATCTTCTGGATGCGGACGCGGAACTTCTGTCCGGGCTTCAGCACCTCGGCCACGCGCTCGCGCGGGTCGTGGCTCAGCTCCGAGGCGTGCACGAGGCCCTCCAGGTACTCGGCCTCGGGCAGGGCGACGAAGGCGCCCCAATCGACGACCGTACGCACCACGCCGTCCAGCTCCATGCCCTCGGTCAGCGTCTCGCGCGCCTTCTTGCGACGCTCGTGAGCTTCCTTCTCCAGCATGGGGCGGCGGGTCACGACGACCTCGCGACCCTGCTTGTCGAAGGTCGTCACCTTGAAATCGAGCCGCTTTCCGACCAGCTGCGACAGCGCGGAACCGCGCGGATGCAGATCGACGCCGGAGGCCGGCGCGAAAGCACGCAGACCATCGAGCAGCACCTCGACGCCGCCCTTGATCACACCGGTGACCAGGCCGGACACGAGCGTGCCGTCCTTGGCCGCCTGCTCCAGCTTGGGCTTGGCCTCTTCTTCACGCAGCGGCTTGCGCGTCAGCACCACCAGGCCACCGCGGGCGCCGTCGCCCTGCACCTTGGCCAGGAAACGCTCGCCGATTTCGGGAACCAGATCGTCCGGCTCCATCTCGTGGCGATCGAAGATGGCGAGTGCCTTGCCGGAGAGGTCGACCATGATGGCCGTCTCGAGCACGGCCGTGACCTTGCCGAATACCTCTTCACCCACGTGGAAGGGCGCGCGCTCGCTGGCGTGGTGAGCCTCACCGCCCGCCTTCTTCTTCTTGCGGCGGCGCTTCTTCTTCTTGGTCTCACCGGGGGCAGCGCCATCGGCTGCGACGCTCGCCGTCTCGCCTTCGGCGCCATCCTCTTCACCCGACTCGTCGTCGTCGCCCTCCTCGCCGTCGTGTGCGTCGTCGACCGCTTCGCTCGGGGCGACCTCACTGGAGGTGGCCGTCGCTGCAGCAGCGTCGTGGTTCTGGGCGGGCGTGTTCGGCTCCGACGGCTCGGATGCTTCCGAGCTCGATGCCGTGTTGGGATCGATTTGGGTGACTTCGGACATGGGCTGTTCCGGTTCGCGCCTTCGGGGCGGAGCCGGCTCCTCGGGCGCCCCTTCTAACCCCGAACCAGCGCGCTTGCCAGCCGCCGATTCGCCTTCCAAACCGCGGAGGTTCAGCGCGAAACCGGCAGGTGACGATTCACGCCACCCGAACGATCAATCACGAGCGGATCGTCGCCCTGGGCCTCGTTGGACCGCTCCAGCTCGGCCACGAACCGGTCGGCCAAGTCGAAAAAGGCCAGTGAGATGGGTGAGTTCGGGGCAGCCTGGACGACCGGGGTGCCAGCGTCTCCCCAGGCGCGGACGTCCGGCACCAGCGGCAGCTGGGCGAGCAGCGGTGCTCCGGCCTGCTCGGCCACCTTGGCGCCGCCGCCGCTGCCGTACAGCTCGTGGCGCTCGTCGCACTTCGAGCACACGAAGTAGCTCTGGTTCTCGACCACGCCGGTGATCGGGATGCCGACCTTCCGGTTCATCGACACGGACTTGTAGACGTCCTGGAGGGCGACCTCCTGCGGGGTCGTCACGATCACCGCGCCCGTGCTCCGCACGCGCTGCGCGAGGGTCAGCGCAACGTCACCCGTGCCGGGCGGCAAGTCGAGCAGCAGCACGTCGAGCTCCTCCCAGGCGACGTCTTTCAGGAACTGCAGGAGCGCGCCGTGCAACATCGGCCCGCGCCAGACGACGGCCGATTTCGGATCCTCGAGCAAGAAGCCGATGCTCATCAGCTTGATGCCGAAACGTTCGTGCGGCCGGATGCGCTCTCCGTCCGTGAGCGGCTGGCCGTGCACGCCGAACATGGTCGGCACGCTCGGGCCGTAGATGTCGGCGTCGAGCAAGCCGACCTTCGCGCCGAGGCGCTTGAGCGAAACCGCGAGGTTGCTCGCGACGGTGCTCTTGCCCACGCCCCCTTTACCGCTCAT
>DATIDO010000376.1:0-3349 GCA_035456245.1 Polyangiaceae bacterium | reverse complement strand
CGCCCGAGTTGCCCACCCCCGAGCAGCACTTGTTGGCGGCCGAGCTGACGCTGCAGGTGTAGTCCTTGAAGTGGCAGACGTTGCCCTGGGGGCTGCACGATTGCGCGTTGCGGCAGATGCCCAGCGAAGTCCCGGATTCCTTCACGCAGCTGACGTTGCCAGCGCCCGGCAGATCGGCCGTCTCGTCGCCACCGCAGCAATCCTTGTCGTCGCGGCACAGCTCACCGGTCAGGCGGCAGCCGCTGGCGGGCTGGCAGATCTTGACGCCGCTGGGGCCGAAGGGAGCGCAGAGTCGGCTGCAGCATTCGTTGCAATCGCCGCAAACGGTTCCGGCCGCACCGGCCGAACAGTTGGAAGGCCCATCCGGAGCGTCACCGCACGTTCCCAGCATCTCGCCCTCGGCGATCGCGCAGTTGCCGGTGCAGCAGTCGCCCGAACCGCGGCAGACGTCGCCCTTCTGCACGCAGTAGGACGCGCCCAGGGCGCAGATGCCGTCTTGGCACAGCGTCGAGCAGCAGTCCGTATTGGCGTCGCAGGTGTTGCCCGAAGTCTTGCAGGCGGCGTTGAGAGGCACGCAGAGCTCGTTCTCGCACTTGCCGCCGCAGCACTCCGCGTCGTTCGTGCAGGCTTCGTTGTCGCTCGTGCACTCTTCGGCGCAGCGGCCGACCACACAGCTCAGGCTGCAACAGTCCGGCCCTGCCTCGCAGGTGTCACCCGTGGAATGGCAGGCCTGAATCGACGAGCCACACTGCTTCGACTCGGGATCACACACGCCACTACAGCAGTCGGAGTCGCCTTCGCAGGTGTCACCGGCCGGCAGGCACAGAGGCAGATCACCCTCGTCCAGATCGCCCGAGAAGTCGCCGGAGTCTCCACCTGCGTCGGTGTCGGTGGGCGAGTCTTGTCCTCCGACACCCGACTTGTCGTCGGAGCAGGCGCCGGTAGTCGAGAGAGCCAGGCCCACGGTCAGGGTCCAGGCGATTCGGGGCCAGTGCACGCGGCGAGTGATCATCGACGGTGGGTGGCCGTGGAATCCGGGAATTATTGGAACGCCCTTCAGAATGACTGAATGACCATGCTCGGCTCACTCGAGCGAGGATCGTCCCGAAGGCTCGGTCGGATTTCCCGGAGTCTCCCGGACCGGGGCCCGGGGACGAGGCCTGTACAGAGGCAGAGCTGGGACCGGCCGTGGATGAGCACGGCGCAAGCCCTGACAAGTCACGCCGAGCGCGGGATGAGCGAGTGCGAGTGCCTGCGCGAGAACGGCTCGTCCGGATCGTAGTCGAGATCGGCGCACAGCACGCGCGTGTCGCCGGCGCTGCTCTGGAAGGCGATGCTGAGCGTCACGCAGGTGCGGGCGTCACGGATGGACAGGTAGGGCCGCGAGATCTGCACGACGTGTGGCGCCTGGATGGCGCGCTGGAAGTAGGGGCGACGGTACCAATTGGCGCCGGTGCCGTCCGAGCAGGGATCGAAGCGCGGATCCGGCGGCCTCTGGCTGTCGCGTGCCTCGACGTTGTCACTCACCTGGCGTCCCTCGTGATCGAGCACGTACATGCGCTGCACGCCGGCCAGTCCGAGGAAGGATGCGCTGGCCTCGCGGAGGGCCACGTTTCGTTCGAGAGCGCGCATGCACGAGTCGAAGCCGCTCATGTAGCTTTCGAAGAATCCGCGATCCTGTTCGGTGCGCTGGCTCAGCGAGCGCTTCAGCTCACGATCGAGTCGGGTGAACGCGCTGCGCATCGTCTCGGGCTCGGGGGCGACGATGCTGGGTCGTGAGAAGTGAAAGCCCTGCACGAAGTCGACGTCGCTCTCCAGCGCCAGCAACGCTTGCTCTTCGGTCTCGATGCCTTCCAGCACGACCAAGCAGCCAGCCTCGTGAACGAGCGAGACGATGCCGGGCAAGATGTGGCGCACGAGCGGGTTGGCCGTGGCCTCCTCCAACATGGCCCGGTCGAGCTTCACCAGATCGGGGCGCAGGCGCCACACGCGTTCGAAGTTCGATTCGCCCGCGCCGAAGTCGTCGATCGCCACCAGGCAGCCGAGATCGCGGTAACCGTGGACCGCGTCGGCCAGGCGACGTTCGTCCACGCTGCGCGTTTCGACGATCTCGACGACCAGGCGATGGGCCGGGATACCGGCCAGGGAGAGCCACTCACCGAAGCGACGTGTGACTTCGTTGCGCGAGCCGAGGGAGTCGGGGCTGACGTTGAGGAAGAGCCAGCCGTCGCGGTTCTGGGCAGCGAACTGCTCGAGGTGGAGGCGAACTGTGAGTTCGTTGACCTGGTCGGAACCGAGGCGGGAAACCAGGCGCGGGAAGAGTTCACCCGGGCTGAGCGTTTGCACGCCGTCGCTGCCACGCAGCAGTGCTTCATGCCCCACGACCTTCGAGTGGGAGGCGCTGAAGATCGACTGAAACACCGAGTGGAGGCGCAGTCCCGTGGCCGAGGCGACCCCATCCAGATTGGGGAACTCGCCGCTCACCGGATTGGTTGCGCTTTCTGGCGTGCGAAATGGCGGGCTCATGGGGTCGGCGATCGGACTGTGACTATCGGGCCCCCACCCGCTCGAACCTTCGAAACCTGACTCAGGAGCGCCCGTTTGGCCAGCCCCATGTTAGATGGTCTTACCAACCAAGCCAGAGAATTGGAGGACGTGAGGGTGGCGAGTGCCACTCGCGCCTACAATGGGAGCCGGCTCTGGGACCGAAGGCCAAATTTCGAGCGATGCCGGGGGGATGGGTTAGAAAGATGGGAGCCGATTTTTGGCACTTCGCTTGTCGCCCGCGCCCGCCCGGTCTAGCAGCTCTCATCCAGTCCTTCCGTCGCCGACTTCCACTCTGACTAGAACAAAGGTGCGAAGCTGGGACCAGGACCGCAACGGCCCGTCATGACGCTCTCCCTGTTCGATACCCTCGAGAACCAGAAGCGCCCGTTCGTCCCCAGCGAGCCCGGCCACGCTCGCGTCTACGTCTGTGGCCCGACCACCTACGATGACGCTCACATCGGTCACGCTCGACCGTGCGTGGTCTACGACGTGCTCGTGCGGCACCTGCGTAGCCAGGGCCAGCGTGTCACCTACGTCCGCAACGTCACCGACGTGGACGACAAGATCATCAACCGCGCGGCGGAGAACGGCGAAGCTCCGACCGAGCTGGCTGCTCGCATGCTCGTCTCCTACCAGACGGACATGGCGCGCCTCGCCACGCTGCCGCCCGACCACGAACCCAAGGTGAGCGAGCACCTCGACGAGATTCGTGAGCTGATTGGTCGGCTGATCGAGCGCGGCCACGCCTACGAGTCGGCGGGTGACGTCTACTTTCACGTCGCCTCGTCGCCGGACTACGGCA
>DATIDO010000375.1:0-11284 GCA_035456245.1 Polyangiaceae bacterium | reverse complement strand
GGTTCGAACCCCGTCAGTCACCCCGACAACGAATAGACCCCTCGACGGCGAGAGCCGGCCGAGGGGTCGTCGTTTTGTCCGGGCGAATCGCTCGAGCGAGGCCGCCGCGAGAGACCAGCCGAGCAGGGCTGGCCACGTGAGACGGGCCGAGAAGGGCAGGCCGAGCGATGGTGAGTGAGCCGTTTGTGGCGCTCGCGCGCCCGATGGTAGGCTCCTCGTAGGCGCGCACGGGGCGCGTTGGGGGACAAATGCGCACCAAGATCGTTCTGGTCAACGGCGGCATCATCGTGGTGCTCACGCTGCTCTCGTTCTTCTTGCTGCGCAGCTCGTTGGACAGTGCGCTGTCGAATCCGGTCGAGCGCCGGCGGGAACTGAGCCGCGGGCTGCAGTCGGCCGAGTCTCGGCTCCTTCTGGATGCGCTGAAGGTGGAGCGCTGGCTCGATCGGATGAGCAGCCGCTCCGGCGTCATCGAGGTGTTCGCGGCGGGGACGCCCGCGGCTCGCAGCCAAGCTGCCACGACCGAGGCCAATCGCCTGCGAGACGCGGCCGTTGCCGATCCCGAGCTGGTGGTGATGGGCCCCTCGCTCGTGCTGCTGGTGGACGCGGACGGTGTCGCGCTCGGGCGCAATGGTTCGGAGCTGATGCGGGGCGAGCGCTTCGCCGACGTCTACCCCGGCCTGCGTGCCGCCCTCACGAGCCAGCACACGGGCAGCGAGCTCTGGGTCAATGCGAGTCGTCAGGAGCAGATGCTGGTGTCGTTCGCGCCGGTGCGCTCGGTGCAAGGGCAACTGGTCGGCGCGCTCTTGTTGGGCACGCCGCTCAACGACGATCGGATGAAGCGGACGAGCGAGCTCACCTTGGGTGGGCCACTCGGTTTGGTGATGGGGGGAGCGACGAGCCCCGTCGCCTACACGTCGGGGCCGCGCTCGGCCTTCGTGAGCGCGGGGTGGTCGAACGAAGTGGAGGCGGCGCGGCGCGGCGGGGGCTCGTTCTCGTCCCGGGTCGTGGGGGGATTTCTCCAGGCAGCTTGGCCTGCACCTGCTTTGGGCCCCCAGGTCGTCCTGGTCGGGGCCGTAGCGGTGGCGCCGGTCGCCAATGTGGACTCCCTGCTCTGGTCGGTCCTGGCGGTAGGTGCGCTGGGTCTGGCCCTCGTCTTCATGACAGGCACCCTGCTGGGCAACTACATCTCCCGACCCATCGCCGAGATCGAGGACGGGCTGCTTTCCGTCATGAACGGCCAGCGTGAGCTGCGCTTCGATTTGGAGCATTCCGAGCTGGGGGGCCTCACGTCGCGGCTCAATCAGCTGCTCAACACCTTGCTCGATGTGCCGGAGGAGGCCGAAGCCGAGGCCCCGGGCCCGCAGACGCCTCCGACCGAATAAGCCCGATCAGCGCCTTGCCTTGGGCGGACGGAGCACTACCTTGGCGGCCGATTGGCGCACCTGCGCCCCGAGGTAACGCATGGGTTTGTTCGATTTGTTTCGCAAGAAGGATGGCGCCTCGGCCGACGAGCGCGAGCTGCAGCGCCTGCAGAAGGCCTCGCAGGGCAAGCTCTCTCAGGATCTCGATCGGCAGGACGCGCTCGAGCGGCTGGCCTCGATGGGGACGGCCCCGGCTGTGCGCATCCTGCTCCAGCGCTTCGATTGGGCTCTCGATCCGTCGATCCGCGACCAGGAAGAGAAAGAGCTGGCGCTCGGCGGCATCGTCAAGGCCGGTGACGCCGCCATCCCCGAGATTCGTACCTACTGCGTGAAGGCACAGAGCCTCACCTGGCCGTTCAAGGCCCTGCGCCGTCTGGTGGACGCGGAGGGCTTCGAGCGCGAGCTGCTCGTCCTGTTGGAGCGTTTCGACACCGACTACCAGCGCAACCCCGAGCCCAAGATTCAGCTGCTCCAGGCGCTCGAGGAGTTCTCGTCCGACGCCACGCGCTCGGGTGTGGAGCCCTTCCTCGACGATTCGAGCGAGGCGGTGCGCTTCGCCGCGGTGAACGCGCTCTTCGGCATCGGCAGCGCGCAGTCGGTGGGGCCGCTGGTGCAAGTGCTCGCCAACGACGAGTCGCTGCGCATCCGCAATCGCATCGCCCAGGGTTTGGTCGAGCGCAGCTGGGACGTTCCGGACGGGCTGCAGGCCGGTTCGTTGCCCCCGGGCTTCACCTTGCGCGGTAGTGTTCTGGTGGGCGCGCCGCGCGCGTGAGGTCCTCGTCGGCGCGCCGCGCGCCTGACGTCGTGGAGTCGCGCCGCGCGCCTGAGGTTTGGTAGCGCGCTGCGCGCGTGAGGTGCTGATGAGTGCGCCGCGCGCGTGAGCTGGTGGAGTCGCGCCGAGCAGCTGGGCGCGCCGTGAGCGAGTCCTACGGGGGCCCGAGTCGGGCGGGTGAAGGCTCGTTCGCTGGCCGTGGTGCCACCGCGTTGGACCGGGGCCCACCTCACTCGGGTACGCCGGAAAAAGAGAAGGCCACCCCGAGGGGTGGCCTTCTTGCTTCGCCGAGCTGCGTTCGAATCGAGCCGGCGAACTACCTGCTTCGAGCTTACTCGGAGACCTTGTAGGCGGTCGGCAGGTACATGTTGAAGCTGAGCGTCAGCATCTGGTTGAACTTGAACTGACGATCCGAGTCGTTGACGGCGCCGTCGGGGAAGGCGTTGTCCTTGCCGCCGCCTGCCACGTCGAAGCCACCGGTGTTCATGTTGAAGGGGATCGCGCGGTACTCGGCACCAACGGCGGTCCACTTGCTCAGGAAGAAGGTGAAGCCGAGACCGAAGGTCGGGGCGATGGCGACGCGATCCGCCATGTTGAAGTTGCCGTTCGTCTTGGCGTTGGGGCACTGGCCGACGGCGCAGTCCGCACGCTCCGTCAGGCCCACGAATGCGGGACCGGCGAACACGTAGAGCTCGGAGTCGACGTACAGATCACCGAACAGACCCAGCTTGCCGCGGAAGGGAACCGCCGTGAGCTGAGGTGCCACCATCCAATTGATGCTGGCGATCTGCTCGCGGAAGTCGTTGCCCAGGTTCACCTCGGTGAACTGACAATCCGGGTCGACCGGGTTCGGGTTGCCGGCGTCGCCGCTGCAGTTGCGGCCGTAGTTCACGTCCTGGACGTTCTCGGTCAGCGACGTGTTCACGTCGAGGCCGAGCATCGAGGTGGTGATGCCGCCCCACACGCCCACGGCCAACCAGTCGGTGATGCCGTAGTTGGCACGCAAGCCGAGAATGAACTGACGACGGTACTCGTCGAGCAGCGTGGCGCTGAGGTTGGGCGACAGCTCCAGGCGGCCCTTGCGGTAGAGGCGCAGGCCCTTCACCGCCGGGGCGCCGGCGAGCGGACCCGTCAGCTGGATCTCCTGAGCCGAAGCAGTCTGCTCTCCGAGGCCGAGCAGCGACACGCCAGCCAGCGCGACCGCTGCCAGCAGGCGCTTGGCCTTGCTCGGGAAAGAGGGGTTCTTGGAAGACATCATGGTCGTCATCGTCTTGGGACCTCGTGCTTGGCTCTTCACTTCGCCCCTGCCTGTCCCGCCGTGTCGGCGCCGGCCTTCGGAAGGCGGTAGTCGAACGAGAACGGCACGAAGACCGACACGCCCAGGTTGGCCTGAACGTTGTTCGTCAGCGACGACTCACCCAACCAGGTGTCGGGATCGGTCGGGTCGCCGTTGTCGATCTGAGTGTTCTCGAGCTCGTCGATGAAGATGTAGTCGCGAACTTCCATCACCGCAGCGAACCAGCGGTTGAAGAAGATCTTGATACCGGCGCCCGCGTTGAAGCTCACCTTGGGGGCGTACTGGAAGTTGCGGTTGTCCGGATCGATGACCGGAATCGGGCGCGTGCTGATCGCGCCGATACCACCCAGCACGTAGATGTCGTAGTGGAAGATGAAGTTCTGGAAGCCGGCGTACTTGCCGCTCGCAGGCACGTACGTGAAGTTGGCATTGGCCGCCCACTGGTACTCCGTCAGCGGCACGCCCACGCGGGCAGCACGACGAATCTGGGCGTTGAACGCCGAGTCGGTGTTGAACGGCTCGTAGTACTGGCCGCCAATACCAACCGCCATCACCTCGGTGATCCAGTAGTTGATGTTGAGGCCCGGACCGGGGTGACCGACGAACTGATCGTTCAGCGTCAGACCCCAGAAGGGCTGCAGTTCGAAGCGACCATCCTTGATGATGAAGCGCTGCTGAACGGCGAAGATCTTCTCGTTCAGCGGCTTGGCCGCCTCGGCCTTCATGTCGAGGCTCGGACAGGCAGCGGGATCGATCTCGCAGATGTCGCCGAGACCGTCGCCGCCTTCTTCGGCCGCGACCGGCTCCTCGGCCGCTGCGGCCTCCGCGGGTGGCTCTTCGGCTGGCGCTTCCGGTGCAGCGGCCTGAGCAGCGGGTTTCTTACCTTGGGCGTACGCTGGGGTTGGAACAACCCACAGTGCCGCGGCTGCAAGGAGCCCGACGGGAGTGTACTTCATCGATGCCTCGTGTTTTCCGTTCAAGGGGGGGTTGCGCTGGGAGTGTAGAGCGGACCCGCTAGGGGTTGGCGACTTGGGGGACCTACAATACCGCCGCAAACCCTTAGAAATATTGGATATTTTAGGCGAGCCGAAATGCGGAGGGGACTATATCACGCAAAAATTCGCCCGATCAACAGCGATAAATTTCAGCTCAGGCAGCAATCTCGTCGCCGTCCTTGCCGAGGAGCGCTTCAACGAAGTCGGAAGCCGAGAATTCCCGCAGGTCTTCCGGCTTCTCGCCCAGGCCGACGTAGCGAACGGGCACCTGAAGGGCGCCACAAATTCCAAGTACCGCTCCGCCTCGGGCGGTTCCGTCCAGTTTGGTCAAAACCAGACCGGTCAGAGCCAGGGCTTCCTTGAACTCCCGGGCCTGGGCCAGAGCGTTCTGGCCGTTGGTCGAGTCGAGCACCAAGAAGACCTCGTGGGGCGCCCCGTCGAGGGCCTTGCCTGCCGTCCTGGCGATCTTGGTCATCTCCTGCATCAAGTTCGTCTTGGTGTGCAGGCGACCGGCCGTGTCGGCGAGCAGGTAGTCGACCCCGGCGTTGCGCGCCGCCTGGATGGCGTCGAACAGCACGCTGCTGGGATCGGCATTGTCCTTTCCGGAGACAACGGGAACTCCCGTGCGCTCGCCCCAGGCCTTCAGCTGATCGACCGCCGCTGCGCGGAAGGTGTCGCCCGCTGCCAGCATGACGCTGCGACCTTCGGAGGACAGCTTCTGCGCCAGCTTGCCGATCGTGGTGGTCTTGCCTGCGCCGTTCACGCCGACGAACAAGACGACCGTGGGAGTCTGACGCAGCGTGAGACCACCGCGTGCGCCTTGGACGTCGAGGATGTGAAGCGCCTCTTCGCGCAGCGCGTTCCAGACCTGCTCTTCTTGTCCCAGCTCGCCGCGCGACAGGCGCTCCTGGATGCGAGCGATGATGGCCTCGGTGGTCGCGACGCCGACGTCGGAGGTGAGGAGCAACTCCTCGAGCTCGCCGGCGATTTCAGCGGGGATCTCCTTGCGGCCGGTGAGCAGTGAACGGAGACGACCGAAGAAGCCCTCGCCCTCGCGCGACTTGGCCAAACCCTTGCGCCAAGCGAGCAAATCGCGCGGGCGGGTCGAACCGGGGCGCGGCGTGCCGCGCTGGGGCGGCGGGGGAGGGGAACTGTCGACGCTGTCGTCGGGCCGCTCTTGTTCGGGGGCCGAGAGCTCTTCGAGTTCGGCGGAGGAGTCGAGGGTCTCCTCCGAGCTGATGGGGCTTTCCGCGGGCGTCGCCGTGGCGGCCTGCTGAGCTGGCGCCGCGGCCTCGCGCTGGGCGGGAGTGGCAGCAGCGCGCGGAGCGGCTTCACGAGTCGCGGCCGGGCCTACCTCGGCGGCGGGGCGCTTGGCTGGCTCGGCGCGTGGTTCGCGTGCGGCGGGTGCCGGCGGCTGCTCCGGCTTCTTGCGCAAGAACAGGAAGGCGACGATCGCGACCAGGACGACGATGATGAGGACGTAGATCATGCTCTTGAGAGAGTCCTTCCGAGCGCCCGCGAGCATGGCTCCGATCGCTGGATTCGAGGCCGCGGCAGAATCGAGGCGGGCGAACTATAGAAACTGCGGACCTTTGCCGTCAATGTCGGCGCTTCCACGCGTCTCGCTGCGTTGGGCTGTGTCGGCAGCCGCATTTTCGGAGCCGTTGTCCGTGCCGGAGTGGTTCTCGGCAGGGGACTGCGCCGTGGGGGTCGGCGCAGTGGGGGCCTGCGCTGAGGGTGACTGTGGAGTGGGGGGCTTCTCGGGGGGAGGAGCCGCGTTGCGCCAGGCCACGCGCAGGTGATCGATATCGGCCTCGGAGGGTGGTCGGGGACCATAGGCCCAGCCCTCGACGGCGTCTGCCCAGTGAGCGCGCTCGTCCTGTCCCGAGCGGCGCCAAGCGGCGCCTGCCTCGGCGGGTGTGGGGGGCGAACGGCGGCTCGCGTCGCGCGCGCGTTCGACGAGCAGCGCGAGGCTCGCGCGACGAAGCTCGGTGGTGCGCAGACGAAGTGGACGCTCGTGCGAGCGGCTCTCGACGCCGACCTCCACGCGGCGATGTCGAGGCGGCGTAGCGCGCACGACGCGGGGCCCTCCTTGGCTCGTCGTCGGTGCGAAGGAGAAGCGACCGTGTGCGTCGGTCGTGGTGGTGGCGAGCAAGTGTTCGCCGGTCGCGGTTCGTTCGAGCAGCTCGAGCGGCACGTCGGGCAGTGGCTCGTCGGTGTGTGCGTCGCGGAGATCGCCGGCTGCGCCACCGCGACGCACCGTGGGTAGCTCGACCTCGAGTGAATCGGGGAGCTGCCGGGCGGGAGGCTGTCGGCGTGCGGTCCAACGTCGCGCCAACCAGGCCAGCAGCGCGAGCAGCGCCAAGGCCGTCAGCCAGGTTCGCGGCGAGGGGCCGCTGCTCGGCGGGACGTCGAGCAGCGTCGACGGGCCCGGTAGGTGATGCGAGCCAGCCGGTGCGTAGTCGAGTCGCAAGCGTGCACTCGGAGTGTCGTCGAACCAGCTCACGCGGGCGTTGCCGTCCTCGAGCGTCGCGCTAGCCAAGAACGCGCCCGTCGCAGCGTCGCGCACTTCGATCAAGCCAGCGCCCACCGACTCGTCGCGACTGCGCGCGCCGACCGCTACCTCGAAGTCGCCGCCGCTGCGCGTGAACTCGAGCACGGTGAGCCGAACGCGCGCACGCAGATCGATGGGGAATCGTGTCGTGGGTCCGGGCGCGCCGTCCATCTCGTTCGTGCGTTGTGCGAGCAGCTCCGCGCGCCCGGGAGAGCCGAACTCGGCAGGGCTCACCTCGAAGCGCGTCAGCTCGTCGCTCGTGACACGTGTGTCACCAAGTGTCCGGGTGCCACGCGCGGAACGCGCTTGCACGAGGAGTCGTCCCGGGCCCGGACCACTCGACCACACTTCGAGCACCACGGGAGCGTCGCCATCGAGCTCGACGGCGAGCGGCGCAGTGACGAAGCGAGGCGCGGGGCGCGAGTCGGCGGGAGCCGTGAGCCCACCGCTGTAGGTCTCGTACCCCTCGGCGCGCACCTCGACTCGGTAGTCGGAAGTGCTCGTCTCGCCTTTCCTCTCGTCCAGTTCGATGCAAAACTCACCTTGCTCGTTGGTCGTGACTCGACCGTCGTCTCCGCCCCCATCGCAGCCCTTCGTGGCGCGATTCAGCAGGCGAACGACGGCACTGGGTCGAGGTGCCCCGAGTTCATCCGTCACCCTCCCTCGCAAACGCGTGCCCGCTCCGCCTACGTCGTTCGTGGCTTCGACCTGCAGACCGCCCAACACGGTCACGGACACCCGTGCCGATGGCTCGCCTGGTGTGGGTGTCGCTCCCGCATGCGGAGTCGGGACTGCCGCTGCGGGTTCTGCGCTCGCCGTGGACGAAAACAGCGTAGCGAGAGTGAACATGGCAGCGCCAATGGACATCGCAGCGCCATTCAACACGGCAGCGGACGTGAGCACCGCCTCGCCGGTCGCCGTCTTTGCCTCCCTACCCACGACGACCACGCTAACACGAGGGAAGGTGGCCGGGGGGAGTGGCCGTAAGTGGAGCATGCCCCGCGCGCCCCTCGTAGCGTTTGCCTCGTTGGTGACGCTGCTCGTGGGGACGGCCTGGGCGGCTCCCGGCCTGGCCGACAACGCCAAGCTGCTTCGCGAGTCCAAAGACTTTCGTGTTCGCACCCAGGCCGCGCTGGCCCTGGGCGCTTCCGACGACACCCGAGCGGTCCAGCCGCTCTGTGGTGGACTCGACGACGAGAACCGCACCGTGCGCATCGCTTCGGCCACGGCGCTCGGACGCCTGCTGCGAGGCGGCAAGGACTGTCTCCAGGCGCGGCTGGCCAAAGAACAAGACGAGGCCGTCCGCACCTCGATCGGGCGGGCCATCGAGCAGGTCTCGGCGCCGCCCGAGCCGCGCTTGGACGCCAAGAGCAAGTTCTACGTCGCCCTCGACAAGCTGTCGGGGCCCGCGGATTGGAACTCTCCGGCGCGTCGCGCCATGGTGGGGGCGGCTCCTGCCGGCGTAGCCTTCGCCCCCGCGGGCGAGAGCCCCGCGGACGCTGCCAAGCTGCTGGCCCGCTTCACGAATGCGCGCGGATTCGCCCTGGCGCTCAAAGTGGGCGAGCCGGAGTACTCCGGCGGCCAGCTCACCATGAAGGTCTCGGTCGTGGTGATGAGCTATCCCGACAAGAACATCGTCGCGAGCTTCTCCCAGAAGGGCGGGGTGGGCGGTGTCTCCGGGCCTTCGCCCAGTGTCGAGCGGGAGCTGCTGACCGACCTGGCTCAGGCCGCCATGCGTAAGTTCGTGGCCCTGGCACCCACGCTGGAGTGACGAGTTCTCGGCCGAAACTTGCGGCAGCGCGCGCCGGGGCACTACGCTTGCTCTTTCGATAGCTCGGTTCGAGGGGGCACGGACGAAAAATGGGTGAGAACAGTCAGAGTCCGTCGGGTGGCCGGCATCAGCGGCGGCTGCGCAATCTGCTGCTCGATCGGCGCTTTCAGCTGAAGTACACGGGCTACCTGGTCGCCATCACGCTGCTGCTCAGCGTGTCGCTCGGCAGCATTTTGTTTCGTACCTCGAGCGAGGTGCTCAGCCAGAGCGAGCAGAACGTCGCTCAGGGCGAGCGCATCGTGAAGCTGGGGCGCGAAGTGGTCGACGAATCGCGCAAGGTGAGCGCGGTCGTTCGCATGAACATCGTCAAGGATCCGGTCTACCAGAACAACCCGGATCTCCTCGAGGCATTCAACCAGGATGCCGCCGCTCAGGATCAGCGACTCGAGTCCCAGCGCGGCGAGCTGGAAGCGCAGCGTCGCTATCTGAACATCCAGGCCGAGTCCCTGCGCGGTTTCCAGCGCGGGCTACTCTGGGTCCTCACCGGTGTGCTGGCGCTCTTGGTCGTGGCGATCGGCGTCGCCGGTATCGTCGTCACGCACCGCGTCGCCGGGCCCATCTACAAGATGAAGCGCCACCTGGGCGACGTGGCTGCAGGTGATCTCAGCGTGCCGCGCGGCTTGCGCAAGGGCGACGAGCTGGTCGAGTTCTTCGCGGCCTTCTGCCACATGGTGGAGTCGTTGCGCGCGAGCCGCGAGTCGCAGGCCGGCGAGGTCGAGCGTCTGCTCGTCGAGCTGGACGGCAAGCTGTCGAGCGAGGAGCGGGCATCGCTCGAGGGCCTTCGCGCTTCTTTGCGCGCCGGGCTCGACTGAAGGCTCGCTGCCTCAGAACGCAGCGCGCAGGTACTCCAGTTCGAAGCCGTTCGCGCCGGCAACCACACAGGCCAGGTCGAAGCGCAGTCGATCGACGCGCGGATCGCGGCGAAACCGTCGATCCCAGAGCCGCTGTCCGGCCCAGCGTGTTCTTTGCAGCTTGTGCCAGCCGAGGCTGCCGAGCGGCGTCGTGAAGGCGCCCGGGCCTCGAAAGCGCACTTCGATCACGATGACGACCCGCGCCTCCAGCGCGACGATGTCGAGCTCCAAGTAGCCGAGCCGCACGTTGCGACCGAGGATCTCGAAGCCATCCTCGAGCAGTCGATCACAGACCCAGTCTTCCGCGGCGCGGCCAGCCACGGAGCGCTGGCGAGCTCGGTTCGAGGCGATTCCATCCTTCACCCCGCTGCATCGGACCTGGGCGTCGAGCGTTGAGCGAATTCGTCGCGACCGCGCGAATGGTCAACGTCCGTGCGCCAACGTCGCCAACGACCGCGCGCCAACGACCGAGCGCCAACGACCGAGCGCCAACGTCCCAGCGCCAACGTCCCAGCGCCAAATGAAAAAAGGCCGGACCTTTCGGTCCAGCCTTCTCTCGTTGTCACCGACTCGATCAGTCGCGAGCGGCGATCTCGGCGTCGGTCAGGATCGCGGGGTTCGGCGGGTTGACGCCGCGGAGGGTGCCATCGACATCGATGGCCGAGCCGCAGTTCGCCAGGCCGCTCTCGCAGCGGGTCGAAGGCGGGTTGGCCTCGGTGTACTCGGTCTCGTCCTTGATGCAGTACGAACCAGCCAGCTGACCCTTGCCGAGGCCCAGGTCGTCGACGAGCTCGACGCACTGGAAGCCGCTCGGGCAGCTGCAGTAGCGAGCACCCTCGTCGGGGCCTGCGCAGCGGCAGGAGCAGTACACGGCGTCATCGGCCGTGCGCTCTGCGAACTGCGGATCCACCGGCACCGCAATGCGGTCGGCGGGGTCCTCACCGTCGCGATCGGGAACGCGGCAGCTGGTCTGCTGCAGGACGTTGTTCGGATCGGCGCAGCCAGCGTCACCCTGACAGGTGGCGACCGTGGCCTCGTCCTGGCCGTAGGGGCAGGAGACGCGACCCTGGAAGTGGTTCACGAGACAGACGCGGGTGAGGCACTGGAACGAGCGGCTCTCCACGTTGACTTCGCCGACCGAGAAGCCGCTGAAGGAGGTCGTGTACTCGTCCTCGGGAACGCAGGGGTCACCGACGCCGCTGCCACCGCAATTCGAACCAATGAACGAGGCGCCGACGGCGGCAGCCAACAAGAGAGAGATTCGCATTCGTATTCCTCACCAGGCGGCGCCGTTCTCGGGCGCCGAGTCTGCATGACCTAGATTGGCTGATTCCGCTGACAGCGGCAATCCGACCAGCCAGAGCGGGCGTAAGCTACCGGAGCGCGGAAGGTGGCGTCAATGCAAATGAAAGCATTGGAAATGTTGGCAATTCTGGCTCAAACGGAAGCTTCTGCCCCCCTCGGATGAGTCAGGGAAGGGGGTCCGGTGGGGACCAGCATGGGCCCCAGCCCGGCCCCGGCATCTGACCCGGCACGAGGGACCACCGTCGGACCATGCGGGAC
>DATIDO010000374.1:0-3419 GCA_035456245.1 Polyangiaceae bacterium | reverse complement strand
CAGGTTGCGAGTCGCCTGCAGGCCAGCCTGGACGACGGCGACGGGCCCAGCCTGGCGCGCTTGGAGATCGTCGGTCGCGGCTCCCAGTCGCTCGGCACGATCGAGAAGGAAGTCGAAGCCCAGATCGATCTGTTGGCCAAGCAGGGCCCCAAGCTCGACGAGCTGGCCAAGGTGGAGCGAGCGCTGCGCCAGCGCGAGCTGCAGGAGCTGTCGAGCAGTGAGCAGCGCGCTCGCCAGCTGGCTCGGGGGCGCCTGCTCGGACGCAGCGCCGAGAGCATCTTGGCGCCGCTCGACGAGCAGAAGACGGAGTCGGAGCCGAACGGCGAAGCAGTGCGCTCGGCGGTCGCTCGGTACTTGGGCGTGCGCAGTCGCAGCGTCGTCGAGGTCTACCCGAAGGGCTGGCAGGATCCCTGGCAGGCCCCCATGCCGCTCTTCCACGTGGTCAGCCCGGGCGAGTCGCTCGGCTCGATCGCCAAGCAGTACGGCACGACCGTGATCGGCCTGCGGCAGATGAACAAAGGGCTCGATACGAAGCAGCCCATCTACCCGGGCGACAAGCTGCGGGTGCCTCGCCTCAAGGGCGCCGCCGAGGCCAAGCCTCTGCTGCACAAGGTGGCTCGAGGCGACACGCTCGGTGGTTTGGCGTTGCGCTACGGCGTGACGGTGAAGGACATCGCCGAGGCCAACGGCATGAGCCCCAAGCAGTCGATCCGCACCGGCGAAGAGCTGCGCATCCCCCGGCTCAAGAAGGACGCCGCTTCCAAGGACTCCAAAGATCCGAAGGCCGAGCCGTCGCACTCGACGGGACCAGCGAAGCCGGTGGGACGCACCCATCAGGTGAAGGCGGGCGAGACCCTTTCGGGTATTGCGGCGAAGTTGGGCGTGAGCGCAGTGAAGCTCGCTCAGGCCAACGGCATGAGTCAGAAGTCCATGGTGAAGGTGGGCCAGGTGCTCCTGGTGCCCGAGCCGGAAGTGGCAGCCGTTCGTGCCGAGGCAGCCCCGGCTGCTGGTCCGGCCGACGCGCCGAAGAAGCCCGATGCACCGCGAGTCACTCACAAGGTGCGGACCGGGGAAACACCGAGCGGCATCGCCAAGAAGTACGGAGTGAGCGTTTCGTCCCTGCTTTCGGCCAACGGACTCCAGCCGAAGAGCGTGCTCCAGCCCGGCCAGACTCTCACCATTCCGCGCCCCTGAAGGACGATCCACGCGGCCGCTCGGCTTGACAGAAAAGGCCGAAGACCGGAACTTGCATCGTGGTCCAACGACCGGACGGCGCATCGGGGGATGAGCACACCCCTACCGATTCCGAGGCTGCAACGCCTGCTTTCGTGCAGGCCGGAGCAGATGACCATCACGCTCACGACGCGCACGGCGCTCGCGAAGCAGACACCCCCGACGCTCCCGATGCCGTCGATGCGAACGGCGATCGCTCGAGCTTCGACACGGTACCCGGCGGCGGCGCCAACCGGTTGTCCGGAGGGCGACTGGCTGCGCGCGCGTACGTTCGTCCTCTCACGCCGCCCCCCGAGGTGCCCGACATCAGCCACACGATCAGCGTCGACGTGGAGCGACGCGCGAGCGGGGAAGGCCGGATGTACCCCACTTCGCCGAGCCTCTCTCGACGGAAGGTGAAGGAGCAGCAGCTCTCGACGCTGCCACCGGTCGAGACGACGCCATCCAACGGTCGGCTCGTCTGGTGGGTGGGGGGAGCGCTCGCGCTGGGTGCGGTGGTCTCGCTGTGGGTGCTGTGGAGTGGCAGCTCGCCCGAGCCCATTCCCGCGCAGCCCACGACCTCCGCGATGCCCGCCGTCGCCAAGACACCCGTTGCAGCGGCCGCGCGCGTGTCGGGCGTCCCGGCACCTTCGGCGCCCTCGCCCGCACCGGCTTCGACCTCGGCTTCGACCGCGGAGAGTCCCGCTGTCGCTCGCTCTGCCTCTCCGACGACGACCCCGTCCGCAGCCACGCCCGTCTCGCCGTCGCCCGCCTCACCCTCGACGGCCTCGCCGTCGCGCGACGCGTCTCCCACGCCCGCCACGTCTCCCACGCCCACCGCCGCAAAGAAGTCGGCGCAGCCAACCGACGCCCCGAAGAAGCCATCGCAGGCCGATTCCGATCCATGGCTCGAATGAACCATCGCGCGCATCGAATCCTCTCCACCGCATTGCTGCTCGTCACGCTGGCGCCCAGCGCGCTCGCAGTACCCACGACTGCGGCGCAGCACGAGAAGTCGCGGGCCGACTTCGCCTCAGGCAACGAAGCCTTCCGCGCCGGTCAATACGAGAACGCGCGGCTCCGCTATCAGTCGGCCCTCGCCAGCGAGCGCGCGTTCGACATCTTGTGCAACCTCGGACGGACCGAGGCCGTGCTGGGTGACGATGCGCTCGCGCTACGGCACCTCGACGAGTGCTTGAAGGAGTACCCACCAGGCGCAGAGACGGCCGCGGCGCGAGAGAAGTTTTTCACCCTGCGCGAGCAGGTGCGAACCCGCTGCGCCGAGCGTCGATGTGAAACGACCCCTGCGGCGACCGACGGCACCGACGCCGCGGCGCCAGCCGCTGCGACCGAGCCAGCCTCACAGTCGAGCGAGCCGAAAGGGTCCGAGGCGGCTTCGAGTGAGAGCGACTCGGGGAGTTCGTCCAGCGCGCGCTGGTGGGTGGCCGGTGGCGTCGGAGCGCTCGGGGTAGCCGGGCTTGCGCTGGGCGTCGGCTACTTCGTGGCCTCGGGCAACACGAGCTCCACCGCGGAGGCGCTCCGTGACGACATCGCGGGAGACGGCGGCGCTTGCGGTGAAACGGGCGCCGACCCGCGTTGTGACGCGTTTCTCGATCAGGTGGAACTGGCGCGCGAGCAGCACACGATCGGCATCGTTGGCGTCAGCGCAGGTGCTGCTCTCGTGGCGGCTGGTGCGCTGCTGTTCGGCCTCTGGCCATCGGGGGGCGACAGCGCGTCGGGCATGCGCGTCGTGCCGCAGTTCGGATGGTCTCCCGGTGGAGCCTACGGGGGCCTCCGTGGGCAGTTCTGAGCACAGCAGCACGCCCGAACGGCTCGCGGGCATTCTGCTGCGCAGCTCCACCCGGTCGTTCCGGCGTTTCCGCCGCCGGGCAGTCGATGTAGGCTATTTTCGTATGCTCCGCGCTTCGCTCACCTACCGCGTGCTCGCCTGGGCGCCGCTCGCGCTCTTGGGTTCGAGCGCACCACTGGCCTGCGACGCACCTTTCTCCAACTGCGAAGACACGCTCACCTGCGAGGACTCCGGGGGCGGAAGCGGAAGCGACGTGGGCGGCGGCGGCACTGGAAGCAACTGCCCGGCGGAGTGCAGCGGCACGACGCCTGTCTGCGACGAGGACAGCGGCAAGTGCGTGCCCTGCTTGGTGAGCGATGACTGCAAGGAAGGCGTGTGCGACGTCGCGAAGCACGAG
>DATIDO010000373.1:0-8710 GCA_035456245.1 Polyangiaceae bacterium | reverse complement strand
CTGTGTTTGCTCGGGGGAACGCTATTTTTGCCCGAGCGGGTGATGTTCGACTTTCCGGTCGTCCCGCCGCTCGACAAGAACGCCATCGCAGCTCTCGCCGCGTACGTCGCTTGCCTGGTGGCCGACTCGGACACGGTGCTGGGGCCGCAGCAGTCGCGCGCGACTCGCTGGATCCTGATCCTGCTCGCCATCAACGTGATCGGTACGGTGGTGACGAACGGCGACGCCATGCGCTTCGGTCCCTTGGTGCTTCCCGGCATGAGCGCCTACGACGGGCTGGCCACTTTCATTCGCACCTCGCTCTACATCGCTCTGCCGTTCTTCCTCGGCCAAGCCTTGTTCCGCACTTGTGAAGATCTGCGCGAGTTGCTGAGCGCGCTGGTCATCGGTGCGCTCGTCTACGTACCGCTGGTGCTCCTGGAGGCTCGGCTGAGCCCCATCTTCCACATCAAGCTGTATGGCTTCTTTCAGCACAGCTTTGCGCAATCGGCGCGCGACGGCGGCTTCCGCGCCTTCGTCTTCATGAGCCACGGCTTGACGGTGGCCTTCTTCGTTTCCCAATCGGTGACGGCCTCGGTCAGCTTGGGAGCGCTGCGTGTCCGTCTCCTGGGCTTCTCGAGCAAGCTGATCACGACCGTGCTGGTGGTGGCGCTGATCAGCTGCAAGAGCTTGGGAGCCTTCCTCTACGCAGGCACGACGGCCCCGCTGATTTGGCTCACCAAGGCGCGTACGCAGCTGCGCGTGGCTGCATACCTGGCGTTTGCGGTGCTGAACTACCCGCTGCTCCGCATGTTCGACTGGATCTCCACCGAGTGGTTTCTCGAGCAGGCCAGCCGTGCGAGTGCCGACCGTGCGCAGTCGCTCGAGTACCGATTCATGAACGAGGGCATGCTGCTGACCAAGGCGCAGGAGCGGCCCTACTTCGGCTGGGGCGCCTGGGGCCGCAACCTGCTCTACGATCCTGCCAGCGGTCGAGACATCACCGTGGTCGACGGCGAGTGGATCATTCAGTTCGGTGCTGCCGGTGCGATGGGCTTCCTGATCGTTTTCGGTCTGTTGCTCTCACCGGTCTGGCGGGCCCGTCGCGCGGAGCGCAGGTCGGCGCTGTCGGCGCAGGACGCGCAGACGCTGGCATCGGTTGCGCTGCTTTTGGCCTTCACCGGTCTCGATCTCATCCCCAACTCCACCTCGCACTGCGTGCCATTCTTGCTGGCGGGTGCACTGACCAGCGTGAGCTCCGGTCTGCTCGCGGGCTCGATCACGCGCACCGCGGCCGCCTGACAACGTCGTCGGGCGAGCCGGCCTGCGCAGGTGCGAATCAGTCCTGGGTCAGCGAGTTGACGGGTGCCGTGCTGCGGAAGGCCGCGCTGTGGCGAATGAAGTCGATGAGGTAGTGAGGCGGATCCGTGTCGGGCTTGCCTTGTAGCGGTCGGCGCAAACGCCAGAGCGCGAAGCTCAACGCGCAGACGACATCGGTGGCGGTCCCGTACAGACGTCCGTGGTTCTTGATGAAGTAGCGCGTTCGCGACTCGAACCAGTAGGCGGGCATGCGCTTGGGGCTGGCGACGCGATCGGTGATGCCCGTGGTCTGACCGCCGATGTGCATGACTCGACTCGCTGGCACGTACCAGCACTCGAAGCCGGCACGCGCCGCTTGCAGACAGAGATCGGTCTCCTCGAAATAGAGGAAATAGCCTTCATCCATCAGCCCGACCCGCTGGAAGACCTCGCGGCGGACGAGCAGGCTGGCGCCGGCCAGCCAATCCATCCGCGCCGGCTCGTCGCCCATGCGCCGAGCCAGGGTATGGCGATGCAGCAGCTTGCTGATCATGCCCCAGCGAAGCCCGCGATCCAGTTCGCTCAGCAGCGTGGGAAAGCGGAAGGCATACGGCCACGGTGCGCCGTCGCCATCCTCGAACGAGCTGCCGAGAATGCCCGCTTGCGGGTGAGCGACGGCGAAGGCGAGCAGTTCTCGCAGCGCGCCGGGCTTGGCCAGCGTGTCTGGGTTGAGCAGCCAGAAGTAGTCGGGAGGCTCGGGGCCGAGCAGCGCAGGCCGAACGGCTTGGTTGTTGCCGTAGGAGAAGCCACCGTTCAGTGGTGAGCGGTGCAGGGTTGCCCAGGGGTAGCCCCGGGACTGGATGAAGCTCTCGATGTGGGCGGCCGAGTCGTCGGGAGAGCGGTTGTCGACTACGACGACGCGAGCGTTCGGGAAGCCGGCCAGCTCGGGAGCGAGCGAATCGAGGCACTCGCTGACCAGCGGACCCGAGCGATAGTTGACGATGACGACCAACACGCGGGCGTTGGTGATTGCGGCGCTCCGCGTGGCGGCGGCTGGAGATGCAGCGAGTGAGTTCACGACTCTCCAATCAGGCGGTAGTAGCCGAGGGAGCGCAGGGCATCCTTGAGTTTGCGCTCCCTCGTGTAGTCCTCACGACGCAGCTCCACGAACGGCACCAGCGGGGAGGCCTGATCGAGCCTGCGCTCGAAGTCGAGCCAGCCATTCCGATGCGCCTCGTCCAACCACCACTTGGCGGCACCACCGGCGTGGAAACATTTGGCCTCGGCCAGCGCTTCGCCTCGCAGCAGCTTCGCCCCCTTGCGACCGAGCAACAGCTGGACCCTCTTCCATTGCGAGCGATGCCAGCAGAGCCAGCGTGTCGGGTCGAGGTGCCCGCCACCCATGCGCATGGCCAACGCCGACCAGGTGATGGCCTCGACGTGCATCGAGCGCGGCAGCGCCTTTCCGCCGAGCTTGCCGAGGAACCAATCCAACCAGTCCAGATCGAGAGGGGTACGCATGTGGCCCACGCCGATGTCGACGTGGTGAGCCAAGCGAGCCGGGGCGTCGAATGCCGCCCAGGTCGTCTCCGGAGGGACGAGGCAGTTCGGCTTCTGCCACATCAAGAGCACGCCCTGCTCGGGAGTCGGCTCGAAGGTGAAGTGGTTGGGAAAGTAGAGGTCGGGATCGAGGATGATCGCCTCTTCGCCCGGAGCAGTGAATAGCAGCGGATCGGTGATCTTGCGCCAGCAGGGGTGTCCGCCTTGGAAGGCCAGGACGTTGGGGTGTCCGCGAAACTGCTCGACGGCGCGCGCGCGGCATTCTCCGTCGTCGTAGATGTGAACGGGATGACCGGCCGGGTTGGGGATCGACGCCAGCGCCTCGAGCAGGGCGCTCTTGTCATCGGTCGAATCGGTCAAGAGAGTCACGGCCATCGGCTCGATAGCTCTCGCGAACAAACTGCGCAGACCGTGCCGTGCGTAGGGCAGCGAGCGGGGAGATAGGACGATGAAGACGTTGCGCATGGGGGAAGGTCAGATCCGACTACCTCATGAAGGAGGATAGGAGGCTCGGAGCGCTGGACCAATGCCAGGCGTCAGACTTCGACTGTTGCTCTGGGGCAAAGTCACGTCAGCTGCCTTCATTGTCTCGTTTGGTGCGAACCCACTCGAGCCGCGAACCGCGGAGCAGGCTCCAGTAGAGCGGGACTTTGCCGGCAATGTAGAGCGGTACGCTCGCCAGATCGCCGAGCGAGATCACCGTGCGCCCGAATCGAGACCAGGCGGTGAAAACTCCGAGCCCGAGTGAGCCGACACCCACGGATGACAGCAGCAGCGCCAGCGTGGCTGCAGGGATCGCGCCCGCACCTGCCAGGCCGCTGCCTGCAAAGAGGAACAGCGCGCCCGAAACCAGCCAGGTGCCGGCTTGCAGCAACACGAACAGGGCGAGTGGGGGGACACTCAGATCCAGTGCAAGCAGTACGGCCTGGGTGTTGCCCCGGAGCAGACCGCGCCCGAGGACCGGAAGCGCGGTATGGCGCAGCATGTCGAGGTGACCACCCTCCCAACGTTTCCGCTGGGTATCTTGGCCGGACGCGTCGGTTGGGAAGTGGCTCTCCACACGGCCAGCCGGCTCGAACAAAGGGGCGTGCCCCCGCTCGGCCAGCAGTAGGCCGAGCTGCATGTCCTCCACGACGTGCCCCGAAGCCAGCTGAGTGGTGGCCAGGACCGTCCAGGGGAAAGCCATTCCGGTACCCATGAGCTGGCAGGGCATGCCCAAGCGTGAGCCACCACGCGGACGCACCTCGTTCTTCACCAACCAGGCGAAGCTGGCGATGCGTTCTTTGAGTCCCGGCCGAAGCCCAGGGTGCATCGAGTAGAGAGCTTGAATCGGGCGCTCGGTCGCTACGCTGCGACGCGCGAGTAGCGCGATGGTTCCTGGGCTGATCGTGCAGTCGGCGTCGAGCACGATCACGACGTCGGGAGGGTCGGCACGGAGTGCGTTCACGCCGAAATCGAGGGCGTAGCCTTTGCCGCGCAAGTTCGGGTCCGTGCGTTCCACCACTTCGGCTCCGGCGCGGCGCGCGACCGATGCAGTGTCGTCGCTGCAGTTGTCGGCGATCACCAAGAGCCGATCGCTCGGTCCCAGCTCGGCCAGCGCCGATTCGATCGCCACGGTGATGCCCAGTGCCTCGTCGTGGGCCGGCATGAGCACGACGACGCGCGGCGGGGCACCCTCGGCCGCGCTTCGCGCCACGTCCCGCGGGCGCCTGGCTGCGGTCGTCTGGGCGAAGAAGACCAGTGCTGGCGCGAGTTCGAGCGCTGCCAATGCGCCCACGAGCCAGGTTGCGACAGACGCCAGCCCCATCATCGGAGCACCTCGGGGGAAAGCTCGAGATCGAACACGTGGGTCAGCTTCGTGGCTTCCCGATCCACGTCGTGTCTCTCCAACACGCGAGCGTAGCCTCGCTCGCCCATGGCCGTGAGGGAGTCGACCGTGGCGGTCGCGCACTCGGCCAAGGCATCGGCCAGGGCCACGGGATCACCTGCGGGAACCAGCCAGCCCTCCGAGCCGGGACGCACCAGTTCGGGGATCCCCGCGACGTACGTGGAGACGACGGGGCGTCGCAAGGCCAGCGATTCCATGATGGCGACAGGCAAGCCTTCGGCGAAGCTCGGCATCACCAGAGCCCGACAAGCCAAGAGCTCCTCGCGAACACGACCGCTGGAGATCCAGCCCGTGATCGTCACCTGCGCCCCCAAGTTCAGCTGGGCAATCCGCTGCTCGATCACCTCGCGCATCTCACCATCACCAGCCAGGACCAGCTCGAAATCGACGTTTCGTCGTTTCAGGACCGCGCAGGCCTCGAGCAGCGTCAGCTGTCCCTTCTGCTCGCACAGACGACCGACGCAGACGAAGCGTGGTCGCTCCGCCGGAGGGGTGGCTGGCACCTGGTGGAAAGACGGCTCCAGTCCACAGTGCACGACGTGCAACTTGGACCAGTCTTCGTAGCGCAGCCAACGCTGGAGCTGGCTCTTGCCGAACGAGCTGATGGCGACCACCGCGTGAGCGTGACTCGCCTTTTGAGCCAGGCCGAGAGATCCCGGCTTGTCGAACTCCTCGGGTCCGTGGACCGTGAAGCTGTAGCGTGGGCCGCCCAGCGCATGGGTGAGCTGCGCAACCTCGGCGGAGTTGGTGCCGAAATGAGCGTGCAAGTGCTCGACTCGTTGCTTGCCGAGCCAACGCAGGAGCAGGCATGCCTCCGCCAAATAGGCCATGTGGTGGAGGAAGGAGCGCTCCGAGCCGGAGGCGAGCCGGCGCGCTTGGCCGAGGGCGCGCAGCAGTGCGAACGGCCGGGTCAGTGCCGTCAGTGTCAGGGCCAGCAGGAGGCCGGCGCCTCCACCAGCGAGCAGGTAGCGGGTCTTGGTGCGTTCGCGCTGGTCCTCTTCGTCGACGAGTCGGTCATCGGCCCCGCGAACGGAGAAGCGCAATACCTCCAAGCCACGCCGCTCCAGCGCCAGGATTTCGCGGCGAATGAAGCTGTGGCTCACCTTCGGGTAGTGGTTGACCAAGTAGGCGACGCGCCTGCTGGGTCCGGGATTCGGTGCCAAGGCGTTCATGATTCGGCCAGCTCCCGCAGGTGAGCGATGCGACGTCGGAAGGTGGAGGAGAACGTGTGTTGGCGAGCGAACTCGAGGGCCGCCCGCGAGGCGCCGTCGAGCCGCTCCTGCTCGTTCGGCAGGGCCCAGCCGGCGATCGCGGAGGCCAGAGCGACCGGATCACCGAGAGGTGTCGAGATGCCGGCAGGCACGCGCTGCATCAGACCGGCAAAGGCTTCGTTGTCGTAGCCGGCGATGGGCACGCCGCAGGCGAACGTCTCCAAGTAGGTGCAGGAAGGGTCGCCTTGCTTGTGGCAGCAGACGAACAGGTCGACCTCGTCACGCACCCGAGGGACGAGCTCGCTGGCGAAGTCGAGCACGCCGCGAAAGCGCACCCGAGACTGCAGCGAGTGGCGCTGCACCGCTGCTTCCATGGCTGGCCGGCTGGGACCGTCGCCGCAGATGTCCAAGGTGAAGTCGACGCCGCGCCGGGCCAGCTCCCGCGCTACCAAGGGCAGGTCGTCGGCGCCCTTCATCGCGTTCAGGCGCCCGGAGAATGCCAGCCGCAAGGGACCGCCCAGCTGGCGTCGATGTGCGAGCTTCCTCTCCAGCTGCTCGTTGGTCGACAGCATGGCGTCGTCGGTGCGCGTGTCGAAGTAGAGAAGCGGACTGCGCGAGAGCGACGCGTAGGCGTCGAACGTCGGGGTCCCGTTGCACTGCACGCCCGCCGAGTCGCGCACCTCTCGGCGAAAGCGCTCCTCGAGCCGCCACTCCCACCACATCGAGCGCGCGAGCTTGAGAGGATTCTTTCGATCGGCGCGGGCTACCTGCCAACGAGTGCGCAGGCTGTATTCGCTGTTGAATACGTAGGGCACGCGGCGAGTGCGGCATCGAGCCGCCACGCCGGTCAGACGGTAGTCGGCACCACCCAGAACGAGACCAGCCTCACGAATCGTGTCGTCCATTCTCGGACTGCCGAGCGGAACCACGTCGACCGAGAACGGCAGGCTGGCGCGTTCGAGGAACACCTCGTCGAGGTTGCCGCTCGTGCGCTGGTCGTCGGCAGGGGGCATGACGGCACGCACCGGGCCATCCCAGTATTCGAGATAGCGCTCCAGTCCCGAGACGAGCTTCTTGGTGAGCCGCACGGTCGAGCCACGCTCGATCGACGGAAGTGACAGAAGTACGACTAGCTCGCGCGAGGTCGGCACGTGACGCTTATAGTAGTAGTCGCCATGACTTCTCGACTGACCGGCCGTCTCTTTTGGTCGTTCCGAGATTTCGGAGTCCGGAACGTTTCCCCTTTTCCGTCGCCCTGAAGGAGACCGCCGGACCGTGGGCCGTTGGCGCTCCAGGCGCATGGGCTTAGACTAGCGTGCGCGGATCGCCGCCGGCGGCTGCGACGCCGACTCGGTGGACCTTTCCGATCCACTGAATTCATGTCGCGCGATCTCGTACAAGAGCCACTGGTCGACGTGTTGCTGGGCCTGGATTCCGGCAAGGCGAATGTCGACCTTCTCATCGACTGCCGCTACGGCTCGTCCCGACTCCGCATTCGTCGCGGGCGCATCGTCGATGCCAGCGCTGGAGAGGCGCGCGGCGTGCCGGCCCTCGACATGCTTCTCGCGCTCGACGAGGGGCGCTTCGAGCTCGTCGAGAACGAGCAGGAGGCCGCCGGAGCCCTGGATGTCAGCGTGGGCGAGGCCCTGTTCGGGCAAGTCCGTGAGCCCGGCAAGTTGGACTCCGCCCATCCGGTGGCCGCCGCAGTGACGCGGCATGCGCAGACCACGCCGGGCCTGATCCATTCGACTCGGCGGCGCGTGCTCGAGCAGAAGACCTTGCTGGGCTTGGCGCCTACGCGGGAGTCCAGCGCCGAGCCCCGGCAAAAGTCGGACCCACCCGCGGCGCTCCCGCTCGTCCGCACCATTCCCCCCGCTCGTTTCGCTGGGCCGCGTGCCACGCGACCCTTGGGGACCGGGTATTCTTCGGCGCCGCCCCCTGCCTACGCCGAGGAGCGAGTGGCCCTCCCAACGACGATGACCACGCGTTCGTCGAGCAGCGCACCGCCGCCCGTGAGCGACGGCGCGGCCTCGCTCGGCTCGACGCTGGCGAAGGCCAGCCAGGCTGGCGACGTCGCAGCACCGCTGGGGGCCTTGTCCTCGGCCCGCGGGGTCCAAGATTTCGGGACGAGTTCGGCTCGAAGCGAGGTGTCGGGCTCCGCGCAGGGGACGAGCCAGGGCGCAGTCCAGATGCCGCCGATCCAGCCGATCGAAGCGGAGACGCAGCACGAGACGGGGCCGGTTCCGAGCTCTCAGCTCGACCAGAGCACGCTCGACCGCCTCGAGGCGCTGCACGAGGGACTCAGTGGAACCTCGCACGCGATCCCCGCGCCGCCCAAGAGCGCGGAAACCTGGCCGGCGCCCGAGAGTCCGAAGCCCGAGGCGAATTCGTCTCAGTTGCCTCGAGTGGGGCGCTACGAGGTCCTCGCCCGCCTCAAGTCCGGTGGCATGGGCAGTATCTACCTGTGCCGCTTGTCGGGCGGGGCGGGCTTTCGGCGCCTGTTTGCCATGAAGGTGCTGCACCAGAACCTGGCTCAGCAGGAGGAGGTGCTGAGCCTCTTCTTCCGCGAAGCGAACCTGCTCGCCCAGCTCCATCACCCGAACGTGGTCGGCATCGTGGACGTGGGCTCGGTTCAGCAGCCCTACCTGGTGCTCGACTACGTGGAAGGTGGAAGCCTGCACGAGCTGCTGCGGGCGAGCTCGGAGACCCGCCACCCCGGCGCGATCGTTTCGATCATCCTGGACGCGCTGAACGGCCTGGCTGCCGCGCACCA
>DATIDO010000372.1:0-10295 GCA_035456245.1 Polyangiaceae bacterium | reverse complement strand
CCTCGTGCAGATCGCTGGCTTCGGGGGCCTCGGCGAGGGCACGCAGGTAGGCAGCCAGCGCGCGGTCCGGCTTGGCCAGGGCCCGCTCTTCCAGCTCGGCGATGGCACGCAGCGCGGTCGCCCGGGCCGCCGGTTCGCTCTCCACTCCCAAGCGCAGCTCGTAGGCCGCCACCGCGCGCTGCGGCAGCTGGGCCCGCGAGAGCGACTCGATCAGCAGCGTGGCCGCCTGCTCACGCAGGTGCTCCTGCTGCTCGGCCAGAGCGAAGACGGCGTCCAGCGCCTTCGTGTCGCCTGGCTGGTCGGCAAGGATGTCGCCATAGGTCTCCAGCGCCTCCTCGTGGGACTCCAACTTGTCCGACTGGATGCGGGCGATGCGCTGCAGGACTTCGAGTCGGCTCGCGGCGCTCTCTGCCGTACTGGCCTCGAGCCGCAGGTTGTCGAGCAACTCCGGCCACATCTCCTCCTCTTGGTAGAGACGGTTCAGCTCGGAGATCACGTGCGCGTCACCGGGCGCGACGCCCAGCGCACGCTCCAACGCCTCGATGGCGCGGGGCCGCTCGGCCAGCTTGGTCTCGAACAAGGCAGCCGCACGCAGCAGCAGACCGTGCGCGAGCGTCGGCTCCTCGGCCGTCTCGACGCGGGCCAGGCACAGCTCCACCAAGCGCCCCGGGTTGTCGGCGCCCTCGTAGAGCACAATCAGGCGGTCGCAGATCTCGGCGTTGGTCTCGTCGATTTCGAAGGCGCGCTCGTAGGCCTCGATGGCCCCCGGAGCGTCGTCCAGGATGCGCTGGCGCAAGGCGCCCAGGCGTCCGAGCACCTCGCGGCGCTCGTCGTCGTCGAACACCATGTCGGCGTGCGCGACCAGGCCGCGCTCGAGGACCTGCCAGTCGGCGAGCAACAAGGAGAGTCGCTCCAGCGCCACCACGGCTTCGAGCGCCGACGGATCCAGATCGAAGAGCTCGACGAAGCGGTCGAGCGCGGCGCGCGGATCGTCCAGTTGATCGTCGAACAGCTGGGCCAGTCGGGTCACCAGCTCGCTCTTGGTCACCAGCGTCGGGTGCTGCTCGAGGATGGCAGCGTAGAGGCCTGCCAGCCCCTCCCAGTCACCCTCGCGCTCGCTCAGCCTCTCCACGTCGGCGCGTAGATCTTCGTCTTCGGGTGCGAGCTTGAACGCCTCGATCAGGGCGCGCAGCGCGCGCTGATCGTCGCTACCCCGGTACTCCCAGAGCTGGGCGGTTTCCCGTAGGATCTGCACGCGATCGAGCGGATCCTGCGCCAACGAGAAGCGGTCCTCGTTCAGCTTGATGAGACGCTTCCAGTCGTCCTGCGCCTCGTACAGCGGGCGCAGGATTTCGACGGCGCGCTCCTTCAACGCCTCCGACCCACGCATGGCCTCGATGCGCGCGACGGCCTCGGCGTTGCCAGGCTGCTCGCGCACGATCTCCTCGAGCTGATCCAGGGCCGCCTCGGGCTGGCCCAGCTGCTTCTCCTGCACGGAGGCCAGCGCCAGGCGGAAGGCAGCCTGGGTGGGACCGGTCGCGTCCTCGGCGCGACGCAGGTACAGGTCGGCCAAATCCTGCCAGCGCTCGGTGCGTCGGTAGAGGTGCGTCAGAGCGTCGAGCGACACGAGATCGCGCTCGTCGACCTCCAGCGCCTCGCGATGGGTCGCGATGGCGTCGTCGATGCGGCCCAGCGACTTTTCCTCCAGCTCGGCGATGGTGTGGAGCAGGGGCAGCCGCTGCTCCGGGTCGAACTTGTGCTCCAGGCCCGCACGGTAGTGCTGCACGCGACGCTCGGGCGTTCCCGCCTGGCGCAGCGCGCGGTCGACCAGGCCGAACAGTGCGTCGTCGTCCTGCAAGAACGCCAGCGCCTTCTCCAAGAGCGGGAGCGCCGCGTCGAACTGCCCCTGCTGCGAGAAGATCTCGCCCGCCTTGCGCGCCAACGAAGCGCTGGCGTCGTCCACGACGTCGGTCTTGGCGACCTGGGCCGCGAACAGCTCGGCCAGGCGTCGCTCGTTCGAAGCGACCTTGGCCAGGCGCTCCATCTCCAGCACGACCTCGGCGTTCTCCGGCTCGTCCGCCAACAGCCAGGCGATCGTCTCGAGCGCCGCGCCGTAGTCCTCGCGCTGCTCTTCGTGAATCTGCGCGATGCGCGTGATGAAACCGCGCCGCTCGCTCGGATCTTCCGAACCGGCGCGCCCCAGATCGAGGGCCCACAGCACGCGGCTGTAGTCGCCCCGCGCCAGGTAGACCGGCTCGAGCAGCATGGCGGCTCGCGCCTTCAGCGCTGCGTCCAGAGCCTCGCTGCGTGCCAAGCGCTCCAAGAGCGCCACCGCTTGGGCGTTCTGGTGATCGCCCGCCAGCACCTGCTCCAGCTCGTCGAGCGCGCGCTCGTACTCCTTCTGATCGTCGGCCGCGATGGTGGCCAGCTTGACGCGCAGCGCCACGGCATCCTCGCGCCCCTCGTCCAGTCGTCGCTGCACCAGCGCCGTCAGATCGTCGTAGCGTTCGGTCTTGGCGTAGAGTGCCTCGAGCGCGGCGATCGCGCTCGAATCCAGATCGAGATCGACGATCGACTCGTAGGTCTCGATGGCCCGCGGAACCTCACCCAGCTCGTTGGCCAACAGCGCGGCGCGCCGGAACAGCAGCTGCTTGCGCTCGTTGTCGTTCTCGGCCAGCTCCTCGCGGCGCTCGATCACGCCGAGCAAGCGCCGATGCGCGTCGGTCTTCTCGTAGAGCGCCTCCAGGGCGACCAGCGTCTCGCGATCGTCGGCCTCCAGTTCCAGCGCCTTTTCGTAGCCGGCGATGGCCGACGCGTCGTCCGCCAGCTCGCGCTGGTACAGCTCGGCCACGCGCTTCTGCACCGACAGCTGCTGCGCGCCGTCGAACAGCTCGCCGACGATCGACTCCAGCAACTCCACCTGGGCCCGACGACCGTTGGTGCGCGCTGCCAGGCGCTCCAAGGCCGGCAGCCAGGCGCTCGCGTCACCCTGGCCAGCTGCCAGCTTGGCGCCGCGCAGACCGTAACCGAAGGCTCGCTGGGCATCGTCGAGCGGTCCTTCGGCCACGCGCAGCGCCTGCTCCAGCTTCTCCAGCTGCACGCCCGGATCGTCGGTCGACTGGGCCTGCACCTCGAGCACCGTCAGTAGGCGCTCGTGGTTGCCCTCGGCCTCCAGCAACGGAGCCAAGATGTCGGCGGCCTCCAGACGCGTGGCCGCGTCCGTGGACCCCAGCAGGACGGAGAGCGCCTGACGGCTGTCGGCCTGGTTCGTGTCGATGGCCAGCGCGTTGCGGTAGGCGTCGAGCGCCCCCGCCACGTCGTCGAGTCGCTCGGCGCGTACCTGACCCAGGTGGGCCAACGCCGCCAAGCGGTCCGACTCCAGCTCCAGCACCTGCGCTTGCTTGTCGTAGACCTCGGCCAGCTCGTGATAGCGCTCGGCCTTCGTGTAGAGGCGCGCCAGCGCCACCAACACCTCGGGATCGTCGCCTACCTCGTCGGAGATGGCCTGATACGACTCGATGGCCAACACCGTCTCGCCCAGGCGCAGCTCCTGGATCTCGGCCAGCTTGCGCGACAGCACCAGGCGATCTGCATCACGCGTGGCAGAATCCCGCCGCTCGCCGACCACGCGCGCCAGATCGGCGTAGCGCCCGGCTTGCTCGTAGAGATCGGTGAGCGCCACGAGCGCCTCGTTGTCGTCGGAGACCTCCTGCAGGCGCTCCTCCCAGGCCTCGATGGCGCGAGGGGCGTCGCCCAGCACGTCCGAGCACAGGTGCGCCAAGCGGCTGAGCAGCTCGCGCTTGCGATCGAAGTCGCTCTCGATGCCGATTTGGAAGCGCAGGCTGGTGGCCAGCTCCGGCGTGCGGCGCTCTGCCAAGAAGATCGCCTCCAGAGCGCGGGCGGCGGTCAGCGCCAGCTCGGGCTCCTCGACGGCGAGTTCCAGCACCTTGGCGTAGGTCTGCTCGGCGGCGGGCTGATCTCCCTGCACGCCGGCCTGGATCTCGGCTGCTTGCAGCAAGATCTCACCCTTCACGGCGACGTTCTCGGCGCTCTCGGCCGAGGCCAGCAGCACCTCGACCACCCGCGCGCTCTTGCCCAAGCGGCGGCCCGAGTCGATCAAGCGTTCACGCAGATCGGAGTCGAGCGGATCGAGCGGAGCGAGTTCGGCGAACACGTCGAACGAGCCCTCGTCGTCGTGCAAGCGATCGTTGCGCAAGGTAGCGATGCGGCGCAGCAGATCGCGACGCTCTTCCTCGGCGTCCTTGTCGACCTCTCCGGCTTCGTCGCTGGGCCGCAGGCCCTCGACACGCACACCCAGCACGCGCACCAGATCGCGGATCTCGTCGCGCGCCTCGTACACGGTCTCCAGCGCTCGGGCGGCGCGCATGCGCACGCTGCCGATGCGCAGCAGCTCCTCGGCGATGTCGCGAGCCTCGTAGTTCGTGGGCTCCTCGACCAGCACCCGCTCGATGGCGGTGATGCTGCGCTCCGGCAGGTGCAGGGCGAGCGACAGCTGGCCCGAACGGACCAACAGCGCCAGCTGCTCGGCGCCCACTGCGATCTCGACTCGCTTGTCGAGCAAATCGCACAGCTCGGCCTTCTTGCCGAGGCGCGTGTACAGCCGATCGAGCGCCAGCAGCGACGGCACGGCCATCGGATCCAGCTCGAGGATGCGGCTGTGGTAACCCACCGCGCGCTCCGCGTCGCCCATGATCTCCTCGGCCAGGAGCGCGACCTCGGCCAGCATCTCGATGCGCCGTGACTCGTCGTCCAGGCGATGGATCTCGCGGTCGTAGAGCTCCTCCAGCTCGCGCCAACGCTCGGCCGCGGTCAGAATCTCCTTGAGTCGCGCGAAGGCGTGCTCGTCCTCGGGCTCGAGCGAGAGCAGCATCTGGTAGTGCGGGACCGCTCCGGCCGAGTCGCCCAGCACGTCCTCGTGGTGACGCGCAGCGCGACGACACAGCTCGATGGCGAAGTCCGGCGCGAGCTCGCGACGCAGCGCCTCCTGGAACGCCTCGCTGAGCTCGGTGGGGCGACCCGAGACGCGGGCCAACTGCTCGGCCCGGTCCCACAGCTCCGGCCGCTCTGGGAACGAGCGCAGCGCCTCGCGCAGAACGCTCAGCGCTCCGCCCGGCTCACCCAGCTTCTCCTCGTAGACGCTGGCCAAGCGCTCGTAGAGCGCCACCCGCTCGTCGGCGTCCGACGTCTCGCCGATGACCGCACGCAGGGCGTCGGCCTCCTGACGGGCGTTGCCGCCCGCCTGGTACTGCTCGGTGAGAATGCGGGCGGCCTCGCCACGCACCTCCGGCACATCCACCAGCCGCGAAAGCACCGGGATGACACGCCCGGGCTCCACGCCTTCACCCAAGGCACGCTGCGCAGCGGCCAGAGCGTCGGCCGGACGCTTCAGCTGGTCGGCGTACAGCTCGGCCAGGGCGGCCTCCTTGGCCGCGCGCTCGACGCCCGAGCTCAGATCGCGGTGTCGCTCGATGGCCTCGGCGGCCACCTCGGGCTCGCCCTGGGCAACACCCAGGCGCGCGACCGCCTCCAGCACCCGCGGCTGCTCGGCGTCCTCGGCGTAGGCGCGCTTGAAGAGCGCGTAGGCGCGCTCCCGATCACCGGTCGTGTTCTCTTCGAACGAGCCGGCCTCGGAAAGCACGCGAGCCCGCTCGGCCGCGCTCGGCGCGTGCTGAGCGCGGTGGTCGAACAACCAGCGCTGGTCCTCGACCCGATGGTCACGCCCGAGCAGCTGCTCGAACACGCCCAGCAGCTCCTCGTCACCGGGGAACTCCCCGCCCAGCACCTTCAGGCGCTCGATGGCGGCGGGAACCTGGCCCAGCTCTTCACCCTGGATGCGGGCGATACGCAGGCGCACGGCGCGGCGCTCGGCCGCTGCCGGATCGTGGCCGACAGCGGCTTCGGCTGCGGCTTCCTCGGCGGGGGCTGCCTCGGCGGGGGCTGCCTCGGCTGCCTTCTTGCCGCGGCCCTTCTTCTTCTTGCCGGCCTGAGTGGCGGTCTCTTCGACGAAGACGGGCGGCGGAGTCCGAGAAGGCGAGGCCTCACCCAGCTCCAGCAGGCGAGCGTCCAAGGCCTGGACCATTTCGTCCCAGGCTCCAGCGCTACGCGACGTGGCGTCGAGCAGCTCCAGCGCCCGCGGGTTGGTCGGTGCCAGCTGGTAGGCGCGGCGCGCCTGCGCGGTTGCGCTGCGCTTGTCGGCGAGCCGACCGCTGGTCACGTCGACCAGACGAGAGATCACTTCGACCTTCTGCTCGGGCGTGGGCGCCAGCTCGATCAACGATTCCAGGAGCTGCGGGACGCGGGCCCACTTCTCTTCCTGCTCGTAGAGCGGCAACAGCCGCTCGATGGCGCGGGCGTCGCGAGCGTCGAGCGAGAGGATACGCTCGTAGGAGCGAATGGCGCGCGCAGCCTGGCCCAGCGCCTCCTCGTAGACGCGCGCGGCGCGGTAGCTCAAATCGAGCTTCACCTTCGGATCGGCGGCCCGATCGGCGGCGGTGCTGAACACCTCGGCCAGGCCCTCGGGATCACCCTGGCTGGTGTACAGCGCCTCCAGATCGTCGAAGCGTTCGCCCTTCAGGTAGGTGTCGCGCAGCACGCGCATGGCGCGGGGATTGCCCGGCTGCACCTCGACCACTCGACGCCAGGTGCCGATGGCCTTCTCGGCGTCGTCCAACTGCTCCGCGTAGACGGCGCCCAGCTTGGTCAACACCGGCAGACGCGTCTCGTCCTCCGGCATCTGCGCCAAGCGACGCTCCAACACCTTCGCCAGTGCGCCCCAGTTCTTGGCTCGCTCGGCGTGCTTCTCGATGCGATCGATCACGTCCGCGCGGTTCGGATCGATCTCGAGGATCTCCAGGTAGGCCGCCAGCGCGTCGTCGGCCTTGTTCAGACGCTCGGCCGCCAGCTGCCCCAACTCACGGAGCACGGGGACGCGCGCGGCGCCTTGCTTCTGCGCCAGCTGCTCCTGGTAGAGGGCGTACAGCTCCTTCCAGGCGCGGCGCTTGCGGTACAACTCGTCGAGGCGCTCGATGGCCTCCTGGTCGCTCGGATCGAGCTCGTGCAGCGCCGCGTACGACTCCATGGCGTGCTGGACGTTCGAGAACTGGTCCAGCCACAGCCTGCCGATCTGACGGTACAGGCCCTTCTTTTCCTCCACGTCCGGCACGATCTCGGCCAGCAGCTTCTTGGAGGCCAACAGGTCGCGATGGCGACCCAAGCGCTCGTACAGGCCCACCAGTTCGCGGACCTCGTCCACGTCGTGCTCGTCGAGCTTGCCGTCGAGCTGCACGATCTGGTTCAGCACACCGACCAGCGCGGTCTCGCTCTTCACGTACTCGCGGTAGACCTGGGCGATCTCGCGCAGGATCTCCAGACGACGAGCCAGCTCGTCCTCGGGCGTGCGCTCCAGATCCTGACGCAGGAGCTCGACCAGCGCGTTGTGCCCCTGGGTCTGCTTGTAGAGCGACTTGAGCTGAGTGCGCGCCTGTGCGTTCTCGGCGTCGGCACGCAGCACGCTCTTGTACTGTTCGATGGCGCGGTGGGCGTTGGCCTGCGACTCGGCGTAGCGAGCCAAGTCCGTGGCGATTTCCGCGACGCGCGGATCGTTGGGGGGCAGCGCGCGCTGCGCCTCTTGGAGGATGTGCACCAGGCCGGCGTCGTCCTCGAGCGAGGCCTTGTACTCACGGTAGAAGGCCAACACGGCGTCGTTGGCCGGATCCAGCTTGCGGATGCGGGAAAACCACGGCTCGGCGTCCGCGGCAGAGTCGCGCTTCTTCCAGTGCAGCATCGCCACCTGCAGCATGTCGCCCAGGCGGGAGGCGTCGGAGGCGGAAGCCTTCAGCGGCCGCTCGTAGACGCGAACCAGATCGTCCCAGCGCTCCTTCTGCGCGAAGTAGTCCGACACGAACTCCATCGCGTCGGGCTGAGCGGGAGAAAGCTCCAGCACTCGATCGTAGGCGGCCGCGGCGCGGCCCTCGTCGCCCAAGCCGAACTGCAGCAGCCGCGCCAGGCGGACACCGGCCGCCACACGGGCGTCGGCATCGGGGGCGCGTTCCGAGACGCGCTCCAGCGTGCGGGCAGCGTCGTCGAGCCGACCGGCGCGACGGAAGACCACCTCGAGCATGCGCGCCGCGAGCAAGTTCGACGAGTCCAGGCGCACGGCGCGCTCCAGGTTCTCGATGATGGAAACCGTGTGCGGCTCGGGCGAAAAGGACAGCTCCGCCTCGGACGCGCGCATCAGCATGGCGCTCTGGTAGGCGTCGTCCGTGGCGCCCTCCGCCTCCCCCAAATAGGTGGTGGCCTGCTCGCCGAAGCGCGCCGCCTTGGCGCGGAGCGTCTCCAGCTCCTCTTGAATTTCGGCCTCGCCACCCGAGACCGCCAGGGCCTCCTGCAGCGCGCGCAGCGCTGCGGCACCGTCGAACAGATCTTCCAGCTGCACGCGCGACAGCTCGCGCAGCAAGGCTGGCTCGTCGGCCTGGCCGCGGCTCAGCTCGATCGCGAACTCGATCAAGCGGGCGACGGCGTCGGCTTCACCGCGCGCGGCGTGGCGTTCACGTGCCGCTTCCAGCAGGTGCAGCGCGTCGTCGCGCTCCGATTCGTTCGCGCCGTCTGCGAGACCGTTTTGCAGAGCTCCCCACGCCACCGCGTCGTCGGGATTCGTTTGCAGACTACCGAGCGCCGTCCGAACCGCTTGTGCATCCATGCTTGATTTCCCACTGCTCGGACTGCCTCCCCGCACGACAGGCACCCTCCGAGGACCGGGGAGAGTAACGCCCGCTCTCCACGACCAACAACCCTTTCATTTCATTGAGGTAGGTGCTCGCCCAGTGGGGTGCCCCGCGCGCTCGGGACGACGATTGTGTACAACCCGCCTACCCTCGAGCGTTGGGTGTCCGCGCGCCGACCGCGTCGCACCTACCTGTCACTACGATGCCTCACCTGTTCGATATGTCTGCGCCTTCGCCCACGGCCTCGCGTCACAGCACGAGCACAGCGCTCCCATCCCCCGATGCTGGAGCCCGCGCCGGAGTCTCCCTCCGCCGAGTCGCCTTCACCTGCCTCGCTCTCTTCCTGACCGGCCCGGTGGTCGGAGGCTGCAGCTGTGAGGACGAGAGGCCTTACACTCCATTCACCGT
The DNA here is from genome assembly GCA_035456245.1 of Polyangiaceae bacterium. Classification (GTDB taxonomy): domain Bacteria; phylum Myxococcota_A; class Polyangia; order Polyangiales; family Polyangiaceae; genus NIC37A-2. The sequence continues at coordinate 1,143 of DATIDO010000372.1, read as the reverse complement.
CGCCACCGGTCAGACCCAGGCCGACGACGCCCCCGCGACGGCCGCTGGTCCCACCAACCAGCCCGCCCAATTCCTCGAGGCCCCCGCCGACGCCACCACCTGGTCGGCCTTCGGCCGTCAGCTGGTCGCCCCGTCGGGCTCCAAGTTCCACTGGGCCGCGCTCTACGGCGATCCGGCCTCGGCCGAGGCGCGGCTGCTCACCTGGACCCTCGGTCCCCCTGCATCCGGAGGCCTGTGGCTCCACGGCCTCGACGGCAAGCCGACCCGTCACCTGCTGCGCAGCCCTTCCTTCCTCCCCCAGGGCGGCGACTGCCGTGAGTCGACTCGCTTCCTCCCAGGCACCGCCCTCACCGCCACGCTCGACATTCGCCGCAGCTGCGCGTCCCGTCTGCTGCCGGGCTCGCCCGAGCGCGCGCTCGTCCTGCTCGACGTCGCGCGTCCGGAGCCGTTCGTCTTCGGCCTGCGCCTGCTCGCCACGCCCGAGGGCGAGAGCTTCGACTTCTCTGCCGAGAGCGTCGATCTGGACGGCGATGGCCAGAACGACGTGGTCGCTCACTTCCGCGCGCGGCGACTGAGCGGCTCGACCGAGAAGACCAGCGAGAAGGACGACGAAAAGATCGCGCTGCACTGGCTCGCACGCCCCGCCGGCCCCTCGCGACAGAAGGACACGCCCAGCCAAGAGTTCGTCAAGCGAACCAAGGCGCTGGTCGTCTCCGCCCAGCGCAAGGCCGAACGCGCGAGTGTGCCGACGGCCGTCGACGCTCTGCGCCGACTCTACACGGCCGTGTGCGCCGAGAGCGCCGCTCCACGCGTGCTCGACTGGGAGGGCGCGCCCCTCGCTTGCGGCGGCATGGATGAAGGCCTGAAGCAGCTGACCACGGCCGCGGTGCACGCCGAGCTGGGCCTCGGTCGCCCTGCCCGGGCGCTGGGCGAGTTGACGCGCGCAGACTGGTACGGAAGCTCACCGCTCAACGACGCCCAGCGAGCCGCACTCACGAAGGTCGCGCTCGCCAAGGTGCCGAGCGGCTCCGCCCGCAAGCAAGGGGAGTTCCGCCCTGCGCTCGTCGCGCGGCCGACCGCGCCCAGCCTCCCTCGACTGCACTTCGACGACGCGAGTACGCTGTGGGCGCTCGGCCCCGAACA
>DATIDO010000371.1:0-6089 GCA_035456245.1 Polyangiaceae bacterium | reverse complement strand
AGCCGCGTTGGTGGTTGCGGCTGGTGCCCTGTTCGTGGTGCGTGGTGGTGGTGACGAGGGCTCGGCCACGGCGGCGCCTCCCGAGGGTGGATTCGTCGAGCAGCCAGCTGCTCGAGTGGAGCCTGCAGCCGCTCCGCCGGCCACAGCAGCGCCTGCAGCAGCGCCGCCTGCCACACCGCCGGCTGCCGCAACGTCCACGGCCAAAGCGGCCGACGGGAAGCCGACCGAGGAGAAGCCGAGCACGGCAGGCACGAGCGCGCCTGCATCGACGACTCCCGCGAGTCGTCCGACCACGACGCGACCGACTGCCACGACGCGGCCGACCACGACTGCGCCCACCAGTCGCCCCAGCACGACGCGGCCCGCAGGCACCGACTTCGGCTACTGAGTCGCTCGCGCAGTTTCGTCCGACGCAGTTTCGTCCGACGCAGTTTCGTCCGGCGCAGTTTCGTCCTGCGCAGTTTCGTCCTGCGCAGTTTCGTCCTGCGCAGGTTCGTCCGGTGCTCGGTTTCCGCTGAAGCCTAGGTCGACGTCAGCGCGCCGTTTCGAATCCGTAGCCGCTCGCCAGTAGCGCCGAGTACACGTTGCACAGCGCGTGGGAGAGCACGCCTGCGCCGATCCCGCCCGTGCGCGCTCGTAGCGCGCCGAACACCAGCGAGGGGAAAAACACTGCCCAGCGCGCCGGATGGGGCGTCGCTGCGTAGTGTCCAGCAGCGAAGAGCAAGCTCGTGATCCAGACCGCGTGTCCCAGCTCGAAGCCAGCGAAGCGAACGGGGCCGGACCAGCGTTCGTCCAGCGCCGACTGCAGATAGCCGCGGAAGAACGCCTCCTCGGGCAGCGCCACGACGAGCAGATGGCCCAACAGCAGATCGTACCAAGCGACGGGCAGGTCGAGCATCGCTCGCTGCCAAGAGAACTCCACGCCGGGCTCGTACCAAGCGACGAAGCCCCAGGTGAACGGAGGGAAGAGCAGGAGCGCCGCGCCCAGGGACCAGGTGCACGCGCGTGCGCAGTCGCGGCGCGTTCGGGTCCAGTCGATCGGTGTTGGCTCGAGCCAGCCGGCGAAGCCGAGCCCGTAACGCTGCGCGCGCTCGCTCGGCACCAGGAGGAAGGTGGCGAGCAAGAAGGTCGCGCCGACCAAGCTGGCGGCGTGCTCGGCTGGTGTCCAACGACTGAGGGCAGTCGCGACCAGCGAGACGAGCAGGGCCACGACGAGCGGGTGCATGAGGCTCTCGGATAGGAGCGCGCCGGGCTCGTCACGTCGAGTGATCGACAAGGTCAATGGAACTTTCCAGCGAGAGATGGGTGTCGGCGCCGGGGCATCGTCGAGCCATCGTCGGGGCATCGTCGAGCCTGCTGGGCGTGCTGGCACGGCCGTCCAGCCAGCCCCGAGTCGGCTTCCGACCCGGGCGATTTGGTGTACTGTCCGCGCTGCCGAAATTCGGCATCGTGGCGCCAGGGTCCCAGTGGTGGGCCGTCGAGTCGCCGCTTCCAAAAGGTTCGTCGGAGGATCCATGTACGAGAAGGCCCGTTTTCGGCTTCGTCCCGCACTGTCGCGTTGGTTTTCGCTCCCGTCCGTCCCCGTGTTCGCTCCCGCTGCGGGGCCGACCACCTGGGCCATGGCCAAGTTCCCCCCGGACGACTTCGACGTTCCGGGCGGCGCGCCGCTCGGTGGCGGCCGAGGCCTGGGCTCGCCCAACCTGGATCCCGGTGACGGAGACTTCAAGAAGGGCAACAAGGGCAAGCTGATCGGCGCCATCGTCGTGGTGGCCGCACTGGGTGGCGGAGTCGCTTACCTGGGCATGAGCAAGAGCGACGCTCCGACCGAGCTCACCGTCGAACAGGCGGCCGCGCAGATGAAGGACATCTTCGTCCTGCCGAAGGAGCAGCAGCTCGCCGAGTGGAAGAAGTGGGCAGCGACCCCCGGTGACGAGGGTGGTCTGACCGAGATCAAGCAGGAGGCCATCAAGCAGCTGGCTTGGGCTCACGATCCCGAGGGCGTGAACCTCGCCGCCGCCATGCTGAAGTCCCCGTCGCCGAAGCTGCAGAGCATCGCGGCCACCGCCCTGGCCTACTACGGCTCGCCGGCTGGTGATGCGGCCAAGCCCGCGCTGGTCGAAGCCCTCAAGACGGCCGGCGAGGGCTCCAAGCCCCAGGTCGCCTGGGCGCTCGTCACTCTGGGCGAGACCTCGACCGTCGACGACATCATGGTCCTCTACCGCGCTGGCAAGCTGGCCAGCGTGCAGCGCTTGGGCGGTGGCCAGGCGTTCGACCCGAACAAGATCGTCGCGCTGGTTCCCCTCGACAAGCTGGCTAGCTGGTCGAAGGACGAGAGTGCCTCGGTCCGTCAGTTGGTGGCGACCGTGCTCTCGCGCAACGCTGCGCCGCAGTGGACCGACACGCTCATTCAGCTGCTCGAAGACGCCGATGGCGAGGTGGCGCGTCAGGCCGCACCGGGCCTCGGCAAGATTGGCGACGAGCGCGCGCGTGGCCCGCTGATCGCCAAGCTGAAGGACGCGGACAAGGACTCGCGCGAGAAGTACCTGGAGGCGCTGAAGAACGGCGCCGGTGGCGTCGGCTTGGTCATGTCGCTCTACGCCTTCGCCAGCCTGGAGGAGGAGGAGGCCAAGTGGTTCCGCAAGAAGCAGGTCATGGGCCTGATCGACGAGCTGAACGACCCGCGCGCCGGCGACGCCCTGGCCGAGTACCTGGGTGTCGAGCAGCACGTTCACTGGCAGTACCGCGTCGCTCGCGCGCTCGCGCAGGTCGGTGACGTCCGCGCCGTGCCCACGCTGGCCAAGCGCCTGCGCATGGACGCGGCCAAGATCTACTCCGACCAGTACGACTGGGAGCAGGAGCTGAAGCGCGACAACAACGAGCGCATCGAGGCAGCCCGCATGATCGCCGACCTGGCGGCGCTGCATCCCGACAAGCACGAGCTGATGCGCAAGCAGGCCGAGGACGCGCTGATCTTCCTCAACCACGAGATGCCGACGCCGCACGCCAACGTGCTGCGCGCGCTGACCACCATGGGCTCGACCAAGGACGCCGCCGCGCTCAAGGAGTGGGCCGACTGCAAGGAGCCGCTGCCCAAGCAGGGACAGCGGCCGCCCATGCCCACCGCCTACACCGTGGCCGAAGGCGCACTGCGCTACTTGGGCGTGCAGAAGGACCCCAGCACCTGGGGCATCCTGCTCGATTCGCTCAAGAAGCGCCCCGAGAAGATCAGCATCGCCACCGAGTCGATGAACCAGGGCGGCATGGCCGTGATGGGTGAGTCGCTCAACGCGCTGGGTTCCGGCGCCTCCGACGGTCTGAGTGAGTGGGGCGATCCCAAGGGCTTCGAGCCCTTGCTCACCTTCGCGCTCGACACCAAGCAGAACGAGCGCGGTCGTGAGCGCGCTTGCCGAGCCCTCGCCTGGACGGCCGAGGGCGAGGCGGTGCTGAAGATCGCCGAGGAGATTCAGAAGCACGACAAGCAGGACGCGCAGGATGGCTTCACCCGGAAGTGTCTGCTCGAAGCGCTCGTCGAGCGCCCCGTGCCCGGTACCGCCGGCGCGCTGCTCGGGCTGCTGAACAAGGACCAGCCGCTCGAGACGCGCACCAGCGTGGCTCGCGCCATCGCCAAGAGCGGCATCGACGCCGACACCGAGGCCAAGCTGTTCCAGCTGGCTCAGGACGAAGCGTTGATGAACGACGCGATCCTGGCGCTGATCCTCGGAGCCTCGCCCGACAGCGCGGCGCGCGCCGTAGCGCTCTACGCCGACAAGCCGAAGGAGGCGCTCGATGAGCTGCAGACCCTTTGGTACAAGAGCTTCGGCTACTGGTCGGTCGAGGACCTGTCGAAGGGAACGCTGTTCCGTTACGTCGACAACGCCCTGGCGATGAGCCGCGTCGAGGTCAAGGCGACCCCGCAGGAGTGGGCTCGCGCCCAGCTGGAGCGTCAGTTCGAGACGCTGAGCTTCGACAACGGCCCGCACTCGTTCACCCGCGTGGTGTTGCGCAAGCGCCTGTTGGACATGGCGCGCGGCTCCGATCAGGCTCAGGCCGTGGCGGCAGTTCGCACCTTGGCGTTCCTCAAGGAGCTCGGCTGTCTGATGGCACTGCGCGAGGAGACGACGCCGGTCGGCAAGCTGGCGGCCGACGCAGCGTTCGAGATCATCAACCCCAAGGCCTTGGCCGGGGGAAACATGCCCGAGAAGGGCTGAGTCACCATGAAGAGTGGCGCGTCGGCCTCGCGCAGTCGCGCCACTCCGTACTCCTCCAGTCGCTCCCGCCCCAGGTGGGCAGTGGCCGGAGTCCTGTTCGTCGGTTGCGCCTCGCCTCCGCCAGCTGCGCCGCCATCGCCCCTCGAGCCCGTCGGTGTGCGCGCGCTGTCGCTGTCGGACGGCACGGGCCCCGAACGCTGCTTCAACGCGCGAGACGACAACGGCAATGGCCTGTTCGACGAGGGCTGCGGTGTCGAGCAGAGTGAGATCGCGTTCTTCTTGGCGTGGGAAGATCCCACGATCGACTTCGATCTACACGTCGGGGGGCCGAGCGGCGAAGTGGCGCGCGTCGGAACGCGCACCCAGGATGGCCTGGCCAAGCTGAACGAATGCCCCGACGAGGGGCAGGCCTGCCGCAGTCGCACCTTCGAAAGCGTGGAGTGGGACGGCAGCGAGCGTGTCGCGGGTCGCTACACGGTCCGCGTGCGGCTGGAGGACGGTGCCGGCAGCCCCAGTCCCCGCGTCGCTTTCCTGGGGATCAAGCTCGGTGGGCTGGCCCGGAGCTACGAGCTGACCTTCCCGGAGGGGCAGCGCGAATGGGTGGACGAGTTCGACGAGCCGCGCGGCGCTGCTGCTCCTCCGGCCCCTCGACCCGTCGAGCATTCGGAGTAGGTTCGCGGCGTGAGCGAGGTCCTGGGTCGAGTGACGACGGAGTTGGAGGTCGAGCGGGGGCCGGACGCCGAGCTGCGCGTGTCGATGCCGCCTCCGTGGTTCGGTGCCGGATCAACCTTGCGCGTGGAGGTTCCGCGTCGGCTCCCTTGCGCTACCTGTCACGGCGGCGGCTGTGATCGTTGTGAGCGCTCCGGCGGGGTGGTGACCGCCACGGGGGAAGGTGAGCTCGAGCCGCTCGAGCTCGTCATGCCCGCCCGCGTGGAGCAGGGCGGTGACTGGGCCATCCGTGTGCCGCATCGCGGCGGTCTGGCGCGCGAACCGGGGACGCCGGCCGGCCACCTGCTCGTCATCCTGGCCAGGGCCGCCGAGCCCAGCGCAGGCGTGACTAGAATCGCGACATCTTCGCAGGAGAGACGCGATGCCGAGCGGGCGCTGCTGATGCGGCGCAGCCTGTTCGTGGCGGTGGGGCTGATTCTGACCTTCGTCGGTTTACTGCGCTTGTCCGGCTGGCTCTGAGGCGGCTGGCTCCAAAGCGACCGGCTGGGAAGCTGGCCACGCTTCGGCCGCTGGGTCATCGATTCTCGGCGCGCAGCTTGTTCGGTCCCTGGGTTTTTAGCACTCTCCGAGGAGCGACATGCATCACGGACAGCGCGGCCCGCTCGCCACCCCCAGGAGCTCTTCATGAACCCGTTGGCGATGGCGCTCGTGATGGGCAGCTTGATCGGGTTCTTCGGCTGGACGGCTCGCCGCCGCTTCACGTTGCTGGGCGTTGGCGCCCCCACCTGGGAGAGCCGCATTGCCAACGTGACAGCGCGACTTCGCGCCGTTTGGACCTACGCGATCTTCCAGAAGAAGATGCGCTACTACCTGGTCGCGGGTTTGGCGCACCAGCTCGTGTTCTTGGGCTTTGGGGTGCTGCTGCTGCGTACGCTCGTCCTGTGGGGCCGAGGCTTCGATCCGGCCTTCAACATGTGGGTGCTCGGCCCCGACACCTGGCTGGGAGCCACCTACTCCCTGCTCAAGGAGCTGTTCGGGCTGTTGGTCTTGTTGGGCGTCTCGGCCTTCGTCTACTACCGGGTGATTCGGCCGCAGAAGCGCATGACGCTGAGCGGCGAGGGCCTGCTGATCCTCGGCATCATCGTCACCATGATGGTCGCCGACTTCGTGTACGACGGAGCGACTCTCGTGGTGGCCCACGACTACGCCCGC
>DATIDO010000370.1:0-3290 GCA_035456245.1 Polyangiaceae bacterium | reverse complement strand
GGGCAGTGCCCACGAACATGCCGATGACGACCACCGTGGCCAGCGGCTGCTGCACCTCGGCGCCCGCGCTGGTGGCCACGGCCATGGGCAAGAAGCCGAGGGCGGCGACGGTGGCCGTGGTCAGTACGGCGCGCACCACGTGGGTCGTTCCGACGACGATGGCTTGGTCGAGCTCCTCACCCATGTGGAGGCGCTTGCGGACCTCGGTGGCGATGACCACACCGTTCAGTACGCCAATGCCGCCCAGCGCGATGAAGCCCACCGCGGCCGGCAGGCTGAAGGGCATGCCGCGCAGCATCAGGCCGATCATTCCGCCCGTCAGCGACAAGGGCACCAGGATGAAGACGGCCACGGCGAAGCGGACGTTCTGGAACATCCACAGCAGCATGCCGAAGATGATGGCGACCACGACCGGGATCACGACGGCCAAGCGCTTCTTGGCGCGCTCGAAGTTCTTGAACTGGCCGCCCCACTCCACCTGATAGCCGGTGGGTAGGTCGACCGCCTTGCCGACCACCTCCTGTGCCTCGGCTACCCAAGACACCAGGTCGCGTCCGCGCAGGTTGACGTCCACGCGGATGGCGCGCTTGCGGTCCTGGCGTCGTACGGCCGTCGGACCGTCGCCTTCGGTGATGTTCAGCACCTCACGGAGCGGGACGGTGACGCCGGAACCCGTATTGACGAAGAGGTTACCCAGAGCGGCGGCCGTGGGTTCGGCAGCCTCTTGCAGGACGCGCACGTCGAAGCGGCGTTCCTGTTCGTAGATGCTGCCGACGGGAACGCCCTCGCGCGAGGCCCGCAGCACGGTGAAGGCATCCTCGACCTGGACGCCGTAGCGAGCGAAGCGAGCCCGGTCGACCTCGGCCGTGATCATGGGCGCGCCCAAGACGCGCTCCACGCGCAGATCGCCCGTACCGCGCACGCCGGCGACGGCCTTGCCGATCTGGTTGGCGACGCGGGTCATCTCTTCCAACTCGAGACCGAAGATCTGGATCTGAACGTCGGCGCGAGAGCCGCTGATCAGCTGGTTGGTGCGATCTTCGATGGGCTGGGAGATGGAGAGGTAAGTGCCGGGGACGGTCTCCTCGACCTTGTTCTTCAGCGCCACGCTCAGATCGTCGAAGTCGTGGGTGGTCGTCCACTCTTCGAGCGGCTTGAGCCGCGTCATGATGTCGGTGTTGTCCGAGCCGGTCGGATCGGTAGCCACCTCGGCGCGACCGCACATGCCCAGCACCGTCTCGACCTCGGGGAACGAGAGCAGGACCTTCTCCGTTTCGAGATCGAGCTTTCGGGCCTCGTCGAGCGAGATGCCGGGGGCTCGCCGGACGGTGACGACCGCGTCGCCCTCGAAGATTCGGGGGACGAACTCGGCGCCCATGTTGCCGAACAACCAGCCGAACAAGCCGAGCGCCGCGAAGGCACCGATCAGGAGGGGCGTGCGCAGACGCAGGAAGGCGGGGGCCATCGCCGCGTAGCGCTCCGCGATCCACTCGAGCCAGCGGGGGCCGTGGCCTTTGGACGGAGGCACCATGGCGACCAGAACGGCCGGGAAGAAGAGCACCGCGTAGATCAGCGCGCCGAACAGCGCGCAGGCCATGGTGATGGCCATGGGCCGGAACATCTTGCCCTCGACGCCTTCGAGCGCCAGCAGGGGCATGTAGACCAACATGATGATGGCCACGGCGAAGGCGACGGGGCGGGCCACGGCGGAGGCGACGTCACCGTAGGCGCGGGCGCGGCTCATACCGACCAGCTGTCTGCCTGCGGTGGCCGCGATGATGGCCTCCAGAATCACGATCGGACCGTCGACCAAGAAGCCGAAGTCGATGGCGCCGAGCGACATCAGGTTGCCGGTCACGTCGAAGGCCAACATGCCGAGTAGGGCCACGCTCATGGCGGCCGGGATGCCGATCACCACGGCCAAGGCGCCTCGGACGGTGCCCAGGAACAGGGCCAGCACCACGGTCACGATCAGCACGCCTTCGAGCAGGTTGTGCATCACGGTGGAGATGGTGCGACCGACGAAGTCGGCGCGGTCGTAGATGACCTCGATCTGCACACCGGCGGGCAGCAGCTTCTGGATCTCGTCGACGCGGGTTGCCACGGCGTGGACCACGTCGCGGCTGTTGGCGCCGAGCAGCATCATCACGATTCCGTAGACGGCCTCACCCTTGCCGTTGTGGGTGATGACGCCGTAGCGGAGCGCCGGGCCCACCTCGACGTCGGCCACGTGCTGGACCAGGACCGGGGTGCCATCGGAGTCCGAGCGGATGACCACTTGGCGCAGCTCTTCCTCGGAGCGAATGAGGCCCTGGCCGCGCACCGTGAAGGCCTCGGGTCCGCGGTTCACGTAGCCACCACCGGCGGCCACGTTGGCGGCCTTCAGTGCGTCGATGACCTGGGGCAGGCTGACGCCCTGGGCGACCAAGCGGGCGCGGTCCACCTTGACCTGGAACTGCTTCAGTTCCCCGCCCATGGTGTTCACCTCGATCACGCCCGGCACGTTGCGGATGCGCGGGACCACGTCCCAGTCGAGCATCGTGCGCAGCTGCATGGCCGAGTGGTGATCGCTGCGCACCACGAACTGGAAGATCTCACCCAGGCCGGTGGTGACCGGAGCCAGCTCGGGCGTGGTCGCGAGCGTCGGAAGCTCCACGCCACGCAGGCGTTCGAGCACCAACTGGCGGGCGAACCAGACGTCGGTGCCATCCTTGAAGATGAGCGTGACGACGGAAAGACCGGAGCGCGAGACGGAGCGGAGCTCCTCGGCACCGGGCGTTCCGTTCAGAGCATTCTCGATCGGCATGGTGACCGTCCGTTCCATCTCGACGGGCGTGAGGCCCGAGGCGGAGGTGAGGACGGTGACCTGGACGGTCGAGACATCGGGCAGGGCGTCGACGGGGAGACTCTTGGCCGCGAAGAAGCCTGCCAGGAGCAGGGCCGCCAGGAAGCCGATGACGGCACCCCGGTAATGGATGCTGGCGAGGACGAGTTTTCCGAGCATGGGACTGTTACCGGAAGAGTTCGCTCTTGAGCTCGAAGACGCCCTGCGAGACGACCTGTTCGCCGGGCTTCAGGCCACTCGTGATCTGCTGCTCGGAGCCGTTGGTCTTGCCGAGCTCGACCGGCACGGTGCGAACCGAGGTCGGCGTGTCGGCCACGAACACCGTGGGCTGACCGTCGATGATGGTGATGGCCTCTTCGGGAACGAAGGTCACGGGCTTGTTGGAGCCGTGCTTGATGTGGATCTCGGCGGTCACCGCCTGACCAGGGCGCAGCTTGCGCTCCTT
>DATIDO010000369.1:0-3083 GCA_035456245.1 Polyangiaceae bacterium | reverse complement strand
CAGCTCGCGGATGTTGCAGCGCTGCTCGCGGAGCTCGAGGCTGATCCCGCGCCGGCAGTCGCAGGCAAGAAGCTCGTTTCGGTTCTGCGGTAGGGCTGGTTCTAGAGCGCTGCTTTGCATGGAAAGCAGCGGTTCGTAGGTCTCTCCGAGCTACTGCGAAGGAACGAGACCGGCGACGGCTGTGACGTCCACGATCGCTCCGTCTTCCTCGAAGTGCTGGGTGCACGTAAACGTGGTCATCGCCGACTTCTTTCCGTAGGTCTGCTCGATGTCGATGGGATTGCCGTCGAAATCGATGCCGGTGATCTCGAGCGACAACAGGCTGATGTGCTCCGCGGTCTCACCGGTAATCGTCCAGCCCGAAGCGGCCTTGAGGCCGCGTGGCCCGACCAGGTCGACGTCCCCGAGACCGCCGCAGGTGAAAGTCCCGAAATCGACCAATCCCTTGCCCGGCGGTGGTGCCGCCCCCGAAGCCGGAGTCGCAGCCGCAGCCAAGAGGGCGACGGCGCACAAGAATGAGGCCCCTCGCGTGATCGTGCGCTTCATGATTTCTCCTTGCCCCTGTTGACGTTGTCGTGGTCTATTCGATGGATCGGCGGGTGTCAACGCCAGAATCCGGTACGACGAACGGCGCTACGCAGGGGTGCACGAGCAGCCCGCTACCCGGTCGGCACCGCTCCTTTGGACGAGAAGCAGTAGCCCGGACAGGATCGCTGCCTTGCATGGAAACCAGCGGTGTCCGGCGAGATACTGCGTAGGGGATGTCGGAGGAGAACGTCGAGGTCGTGCGCCAGGTCTTTGAAGCGTTCAACAACCGCGACTGGACGGAATGGGAGTCGCATCATTACCCGGACTTCGAGTGGTCCGACCCGCCCGAGTTCCCCGGCGGCGGAACCCATCGGGGCGTGGGCGGTGTCCGCCGTTTCATGGACGACGTGCTTGAAACCGGGGACGAGTGGCGCGTCGAGGTCGATGACATCGAAAGCGTCGGCGAGGACCGCGTGCTGATGCGCGGGCGTTCCGTACTCGTCGGTCACGCAAGCCGCATTCCGATGGAGGACCCCCTTTTCCAACTCTTCGATCTCAAGCAGGGACGCGTGTGCCGTGTCCAGACCTTCAGATCGAGCGAGGAAGCCCTCGAAGCCGCTGGCCTATCGGAATAGCTGCTTTGGACGAAAAGCACTCGTCCGGATAAGACCACTGCTTTGCATGGAAAGCGGCGGTCTCACGTCACGTTGCTCATTAGACGCCGCCGGTCACGGGCATGGGGCCGCGCCGGCAGCTGACTATCGAGGGCTGACGTTCCTCACGGGCTTCACGGGCGTCGGTCGCTGCGGTGATCCACCGCTGCCGCTGTCAACTTGGAGCAGTAGGCAGGATTTGAAACCAAACCCTCCGACTAGCTGATCTGCGTTGATGGCGCGTAGGGCGAGCCTCTTGGCGGTGCGCCCAAATATCGAGCCATGGTCCGCGTGAACATGTCCGGTCTTTATTGCCCGAGCAAACGGTTTGAGGGCACGCCCGAAGTTCTGTCTTGCGAGCAGCCACTGGGAGAGAACTGCGGCATCGGCACTGGGCTGCGGGACGGCGGCGATCCTAGCTTCGCCTCTGTCGAAGATCCCCTTCGTCCGTCTTATCTTTCCGACGGCGCTTCGAGTTCGACCTGCCTCGATGTCCTCCGTGAGCCCATGATTCGTCTTCGTTGCAGCTTTTTGCTCGGCGCTGCAGATTGGTTCCAGTTGTGCAACGTATTCCGCGCGGGTCGCATCACCCCAAGCCAGCGCTGGGAGTGCAACCAACAGAAGGAGCGCTGTCGGCGTAGCGAGAACCAGACGTTTGCGAGGGCGAGGCACCACGCTGATACTAAGACCCGAAGCAGGTCAATCGACTGTCGATGTTCCGCGCGGAGCAAGATCACCGTTTTGGACGAGAAGCAGCTGCTTTGCAGGGGAAGCAGCAGCTTGGCACGGGACGCGGGTATTCGGTCTACCGCCGTGCGCTCCGTAATGGGGGCGCCGGTGTTAGAGCTAACGACGCATGAGACGTGCGCTTCTTACCGGTATCGCCTCGCTGCTCGCCGTGGCGCTGATCGCGCCCGCGGCCCAGGCGGCGACCCAGGTCCGCGAGCTCCGCGTTTCAATGAATGCCCCTGACATCAATGTCGGATCCCCACCGCCTGGGACGCTCACCCTCGATTTCATCTTCAAGAACACGCGGAGCAACAAGAAGAGGTTCACGCCGCGCCAGCTGATCAAGATCGACCTCTCGAAGGTGCCCCTGACCTGTGAGAACGGACACACCGCGGCCTACTCGCAGTTCTTGTTCACTCAGACGTTCGCGACCAAGGTCGAGGTGACGAAGATCCCGAATCCGCATCCGAAGCCCGGCCGCTATGCCTTCCGCTTCGCCTACAGCTTTCCCACCTTTAACGGCACGATCTCGGGCACGATCTCCAAGACCACCGGCACGCCCAAACCGAGGCCGGTGACCTCCCATGGTCATCTCAACATCTGGGATCTCGACGCCGACCCAGGCCACTCCGACTGCACCAACTTTCCTCCCGTGGGAGGGGTATGGGGTGGTGGCGTTCCAGTGGTACCCGTCTGACCGCGTAGCCCCACCACGGGGCTGCGAAAACGAGCGGCGAAGTGCTGCTTCGGACGAAAAGCAGCGGTCCCGCTAATCAACTAGAACCTCGATCAGGGGCAACGGGAGTCCCTCCCGTTTTTCTGTGAATGGGTGGCGGCCCTGGCAGTGCGGTCCGGGGGGCGAGATACTGGGCGGGCGATGTCGGAGGAGAACGTGGAGATCGTGCGCAAGGCGATCGCCTACGAGTACGACGGGGTGGGCGACCGCGCCGAAGCGGAGGCGCTTTTTGATCCGAATGTCGTGATGAATCCGGTCCTCGAGGGCCTCGACGAGGAGCCGTCGTACGGCCCGCATGCGATGCGAGACGACTGGGAGCGGTGGGCGAGCGCCTTCGACGAACTCACGGTGACCTTCGAGGAATTCATCGACGCCGGGGATCAAGTCGTCGTGGTGGCGCATCACCAGGGACGCGGCCGAAAAAGCGGGGTCGCGGT
>DATIDO010000368.1:0-2551 GCA_035456245.1 Polyangiaceae bacterium | reverse complement strand
CGGCAGTTCTCCTCGCCGGAGAGCGAACCGTTGAAGCCGCCGGAGAAGCCGATGGGCCAGGAAATGCGCCCCGCACGTGTCACACGGCCCGCGTCGGGCATCTCCACCCCGCTCATGATGCGCAGCAGCGTCGACTTGCCGGCGCCGTTCACACCCAGGATCCCGATGTTGTCGCGGGGTGCGATCTCGAGATTGACGTGGTCCAGCACCACGTGCGGCCCCTTGTTGGTCGCGTAGGCCTTGAAGACGTCGCTCACCGAAATCATGTGACCTGCAAGCGCGGGCGCACGACTCGCTCCAACGTAATCGCCAGGAAGGTCAAACCGACAATCCAGAGAGACGGATACCAGAGGTTCACGCGCGTCGAGGTGTAGTTGGGGAACCAGGCGTCACGCACGGTCTCGACGATGTGCAGGACCGGATTCCAGACGAACCACTCGGCCACCTGGGGTGGCACGTCTTCGAAGGTGAAGAAGGTCCCCGAGACGAACATCATGGGGCGCATCACCGCGCTCACGAACTTGTCCAGACTACTGGAGTAGACGCTGAGCGACGCGAAGACCGAGCCGAGCGCGCCGCCCAGTGCTCCAGCCAAAATCAGCCCCAGCATGACGCGGAGCGGGTCGTCGATGCGCAGCTCGCCCAGCCACAGCGCCTCGCCTCCCAGAATGACAGCGAACACGCTGAACCAGGTCGCGTACTCCAGCACCACGCGCGCGATCATCATGTCCAGCGGCTGCACCTGCGGGTAGAAGAGCAGGGGCATGTTGGACGACACGGCCACCATCACTCGTCCCTGGCAGTTGCGGAACAGCTCGTAGGTGATGATGCCAGTGCCGATGAAGCCGAGCATGGTCATGCCGGTCTTGCTGGTCGTGCCGCCGAAGGCGTACATGCCAATCATGGTGCCGATCCAGAGCATGGGCTCGATGAGGGCCCACAGGTAACCCAGCTGGCTCTGGCCGAAGCGCGTCTTGGTCTCGCGCAAGATCAGCGCGTGGATGACTTGCAGCTGGACGAAGCTTCCGCGCGCCAGCGAACGAGCGCTGACGACCTCACTCACGGCCCCGTCCCTGCTTGCGCCGCGGGCGCAGGTTGCGCGGGTGCAGGCGGCGCATCCGTGACCCCGGCCGTCGGACCCGGATCATTGCCGAACACGTCGGGCACGAAGTACCAGCCCTGGTCGTCGCGACAGGCGAGCCGCGAGGCCTGGGAGAAGCGGACGTTGCGGCACTGCTGGCCGCTGGCAGCGAGGTAGGGGCGCTCGGCAACCACCGTATCGGCGCCGACCTTCTGAGCGGTGTCGGGCTTCCATTGGTCGAGCGACGTCAGCACCTGACGCTCCGCCGCCGAGGTCGGCTCTAGACGGCCGGGGACCTCGGTAGCGACCGCGTCGTCGGGATGACGAGCGTCTTGGGGGCTACCGCAGGCGACGGCGCCCAGGGCGAGCAGGGCGGCTAGCGCGAACCGGGCGGGGGCGGGACCGAATCGTTCCATCGTTTCTTTGCGAAGATCTCGACTACGCCCGTCACCCGACCACTGGCATCCGTGGCGATCAAGGCCTTGATGCGGCGGCGCTGCATTTCCTGCTCGGCCTCGATGAGCAGCGAGCCCTCGTCGATGGTGATCGGGCAGCGCGTCATGATGGAATCGACGCTGGATTCCAGCAATTGCGCGTCCTTCTGTAAGCCGCGACGCAGATCGCCATCGGTGACGATGCCGGCGAGCCCCCCGTCGCCGTCAACGACGATGGCCAGGCCCAGCCGACCCTCGGTCATCCGCATCAGGCAGTCCTTCACCGACTGCTCCGGCACGACGAAGGGCAAATCCATGCGCTTCATCACGTCGCGCACGCGGGTGTTCAGGCGGTTGCCCAGCGCACCGCCCGGGTGAAAGCGCGCGAAGTCGAGTGCGCGAAAGTCGCGAGCGCGGATCAGCGAAACGGCCAGCGCGTCGCCGAGCGCCTGGGTCACCAGCGCCGAGGTGGTGGGCGCGAGGTTCAAAGGACAGGATTCGCGCTCGACCGAGACGTCGAGCACGACGTCCACCAAATCACCGAGCGAAGTGGTGGCGCGGCCCACGACCGCGACCATCGGCAGGCCCAGCTCCTTGAAATAGGGCACCAGCCGGAGCACCTCCTCCGTCTCGCCGCTGTTGGAGATCAGCAGCACCGCATCGCTGGCCGTCACCATGCCCAGATCGCCGTGCGAGGCTTCGCCGGCGTGGAGGAAGAACGCCGGCGTGCCGGTCGAAGAAAACGTGGCGGCGATCTTGCGACCGACCAAGCCCGACTTGCCCACGCCGCAGACCACCACTCGCCCGCGACAGCCCAAGATCAAATCGACGGCCCGCTGGAAGCTCGCGTCCAGACGACCGGCCAACGAGGTCACCGCATCCGCCTGCTCGCGGAGCAACTCCCGCGCCTGGCGGAGGATGGGCGACTCCTCATCGGCTGACAGTGGGGGAGCGACGACTAGCAGGACCATGGTGAGGATTCCGAGGATGCGAGCGTTTGGGAGCTAGCGAGGCCGGGCGGGGCGAGGGATGGGGG
>DATIDO010000367.1:0-3282 GCA_035456245.1 Polyangiaceae bacterium | reverse complement strand
ACGAGGCGAGCCGCCATGCTGGCGCGAAGCAGCGGCGTCACGCCGGACTCCACCATGCCCATCAGCCATTCGGCCGCGGCGAGGATCTGCCCGTCGAGCGTGAACTCGTCGCCCCCCAGGCCGCTGGGGTAGCCGAAGCCGTCTAGGCGCTCATGGTGCATCAGCACCGCGTTGGCCACTGCGCCGCCGGCGCCCACCATGTCGCGCAGCACGCGGTAGGCGATCAGCGGGTGCGCGGCGATGTGCCGCCACTGCAGGGCGTCCAGGCGCGTGCTCTTTTGCACGAGTTCTGGCTCGATGTAGAGCTCGCCGATGTCGTGCACCAGGCCGGCCGTGGCGAGCGTGCGGTGGCGTTCGATCTCGCCGGGCATGAGCTTGCGGGCCAATGCCATCGCCAACGCAGCCACACCCACCGCGTGCTCCACGCGCGCCTCCTGCTGCTGGGCGTAGACGGTCAGCAGCGACTGCATGGGCGTCGAAAGGCTGAGCTTGGCCAGCGACTCGGGGATCGAGCGCGATCGCTCGGGTGCGCACAGCGCCTGCAACAAGGGGTGCCGCTCCAGCAACTGGGCGGCGACGGGGCCGAAGCGGGCGGGGATCAGTCCGTCGACGATCTCCAGGCAGTCTTCCAGCGGCTTGGCCAGCTTGTGGCGCAGCAGCCGCTCGCGCGTGCCGGCGTCGATGCGCGCGCCCTTGGCCAGCAGCTTGATCCCGTTGCCGGTGAGGATGTCTTCCGACACCGCCACGTCGTGGGCCTGCGCCGTCGACACCACATGGTTCAGGTAGTGCGGGTTGACCTCGTCGGTGGGTTCGGCACGGGTATCGGGCATGGGTGTTCCGGAGGACTCGGCACGAGCCTTCGAGCGATGACGCTATATCGGCCTGCGGCGCGCAGGCTTGAGTTCCTGGCAGCTCCGCTTGATCCAGATCAAGGCATGACCGGTTTTCGCTTGCATTCGGGCATTTAGTCTCGAACGAAACCGACGCATTCTCGACCACTCCCCATAGAGTGTCTGTTGGGCTCCGCGCGTGCCCCCGCAAAGGAACATGGGCACACAGCAAACCGTCACGACGTTCCCGCTCGGCCGTGTGGTCGCCATCAGCAATGTGCTCATCCTGGGCCTCATCGCAGCGACGGCCGTGCACATGCTGCGGCTCAGCCACCAGGCCCACCTCGAGCAGGCACGCCAGGCGACCGAGAACCTCGCATTGACCCTGAGCGCGGGCATCGCGTCGGACATCAAGCAGATCGACAACGTGCTCGCGTCCACGCGCATGCAGGTGGACTCAGCGCAGCCGGTGGCTGTCGGTGCACCACGGGTTGCCGTGGTCGCGGAAAACAACCGCGTGCTCGTGCCGCAGATCGACGCGCTGCGCGTGACCGATGCGCTGGGGCAAGTGCTCAACGGCGACGGCCCGGGCGTCGTGATGGTGAACGATCGGCCGTATTTCGAAGAGGCCCGAAGCGCGCCCGGCAAGCTCGTCTTCTCCGAGCCCTTGCAGGACCGGATCATCCGCAAGTGGGGCCTCGTGCTCGCACGCGCAAGAACCGACGACGACGGCCGCTTCCAGGGCATCGTCTATGCCGTGCTCTCGAACGACTACTTCCTGCATTCCTTCGAGAACGTGCGCCTGGGTGGCAGCGGGGCGGTGTCGCTGCGGACCGGGTCGCTGAGCCTGGTGGCGCGGTACGTGCCGGGCCAGGCCGGCTCGGACGCTTCGATCGGCACCCGCCACGTCTCGCCCGAGCTGAAAGCGGCCCTGGCGGCCGACCCGGCCAAGGGCTTCTATGTTTCGCATACCGCGATCGACGGCCTCGAACGAGCCAACGCCTACCACCGGGTGGAGGGCTATCCGCTGATGGTCATTGTGGGCCTGAGCACCGAGGACTTCTACAGCCCCTGGAAGCGCGAAGTCGCCACCATCGCCGGGGTCGCAGGCCTCCTGGCGGCCATGGTGATCGCGCTCTCGCTGCTGGTGAGCCGGGCGCAGTCGGCGCTGCTCAAGATGCACCGCTCCATCGAGACGCTCGCGGCCGAACAGCAGGTGGTGCTCGACAACGAGCTGGTGGGCATGGCGAGGCTCCACAACCGCGTCGAGGTCTGGCACAACCGCGCGCTCGACAGGATGTTCGGCTACGAACTCGGGGAGCTTTCGGGCACCCCTGCACGCCTGCTGCATGCCGACGACGAGTCGTTCCAGCGCATCGGCCTGGCCTACGCGCTGCTGGACAAGGGCGAGAAGTTCCGCACCCAGCTGCGCATGCGCCGCAAGGACGGCAGCCTGATCTGGATCGACCTGAGCGGCGTGCGCCTGCCCAATGGCGAATCGCTCTGGATGATGGTCGACATCACCGCCTTGAAAGAGACCGAGTTCAAGGCTCGTCACATGGCGCTGCACGATTCCTTGACGGGGCTCGCGAACCGCTCCGGGCTGGAAGCCGACCTGGGAGCGCTGCTCGACCAGGCGCGTCGCGATGGCAGCCAGGTCGCGCTGTGCTTCGTGGACCTGGACGGGTTCAAGAACGTCAACGACCAGCACGGCCACGAGGCGGGCGACACCCTGCTTCGCCTGGCCGCCCAGCGCATCGCCTCCTGCACGCGGTCGCACGACATGGTGGCGCGGCTGGGAGGCGACGAGTTCGTCGTCGTGCTCACCCAGCTGCACGACCCGGCAGAGATCGTGCCCGCGCTCGAACGTGTGGTCGAAGTGCTCAGCACGCCCTTCTCCGTGGGCGGCGGCGTCGAGGCCCGCATCGGTGCGAGCCTGGGCGTGGCGGTGTTTCCGCAGGATGGCGGCGACGTGGACAGCCTGCTGTCCAAGGCCGATGCGGCCATGTACGCCGCCAAGCGAACCGGCAAGGGGCGGTTCGCCTTCCACAGCGAGGACGGAGCCCGCGCCAGCTGAACCTCAGGCCAGGGCTTCTTCTTCGATGTCGGACAGCTGCGCGAGCTGGCGCAGCTCATCGAGCGCGGGCAGCGCGGCGAGCACGTCGTCGGTTCCCACGCCGAAGTCGATCAGGCAGGCGACCTCGTCCACCTCGATGGCGCGCAGCCGCTCGGTCATCTCCAGGCAGGCGTCCATGGTGCCCAGCAGCGAGCTGGTGGCGTAGTAGCGCTCGAACGAGTACTCCAGGGCGAGGTCGAGGTCACGCCGAAGAGAACAAGCACATGGTGATGTTCGGCGAGTTCTGCCACCGCTACGCGGGCAAGGTGTACCCCGAGAAGAAGCTGGCCCTGCCGCGCGAGTACGCCAAGGGCGAAGAGGAAGTGGTCTTCTTCT
>DATIDO010000366.1:0-2941 GCA_035456245.1 Polyangiaceae bacterium | reverse complement strand
CCCTACGAGCGCCCCAGCTTCGCCGCGGTGTTGGCGGGCGCGCGGGCGGAGCACCTGGCGCTCGATCCGGCGGACGTCGATGTGTACGACGCCAAGGCGATCGCCGTGGAGATGATCGAGCGCATGACCTCGCGTCAGGCCGAGGTCGTCGGCATCCCCGCGAACTCGGCGCCCCACCTGCATCCCCGCGGCGCTGGGCGCCTTTCCGTCGAGGGTCGTGTCATCGGCACCTTCGGGCCGCTCCACCCCGACGTGCTCGAGGCTTTCGATCTGGACGGCGCACCGCTGGTGGTGGAGCTCGATCTGGCGGCCATCGAGGCGCTCGGTCAGAAGAAGGTCCAGTACCGCCCGATCCCCAAGCTGCCGGCCATCTCGCGTGATCTGACCATGTTGGTGAGCGATCGGGTCGCGGCCAGCGACGTGATTGCAGCCATCGCCGCTGGTGCTGGCGAGCTGTGCGAGTCGGTGCAGGTGCAGAGCGAGTTCCGCGGTGGTTCGGTCCCGACCGGTCAGCGCGCACTCACCTTCCGCCTCGTCTATCGTGACCCCCTGGCGCGCACGAACTCGGAGCAGGCGCGCACGCTGACGGACAAGGAAGTGGACGAGGTAGAGGCCCGCGTGCTCGAATCGACCCGTGAGAAGTTGGGCATCACGCTGCGCGCCTGAACCCGTTCGGGTTCGGCGGTCCGACCTCCGAGAGGCAGTGGGCCCTGCTTGCGCGCGCAGCGCGCTGGGCCCTACTTGCGCGCGCAGCGCGCTGTGGCTCGCATCCGCGCTGGGCGTGTTGTGTGTGTCGAGTGGGGCGCTGGCCCAGGCACCGGCTCCGAAGCCCAGCGCTGCAACGAGCAGCGCTGCAACGAGCAGTGCCGCAGCCAGCGGAGCAGCGCCCGACAAGCCAGCTTCGGACAAGCCAGCGCCCGACAAGCCAGCGGCTCCGGAAAAGGCGGCGTCCGAGGGCACCGCAGTTCCCGCAGGCACCGCAGTGTCCGAGAGCGCAGCCGCGGCACCAGCCGATCCGAAACATCCCCCCGCACGTGAGGTCCTGCCTCCGCTCCATCCGAACGCGCAGGACGACTACGTGGTGTCGAACGATCCACCTCGCGCGCCGAGCCGCAAGGTCGAGCTGGCTTTCCTGTTCGGCAGCGTGATTCGCCCGAGCGGTCAGGACGCCATCCACTACGAGACCGGTTATTTCTTGGGCGGCTCCGCGCGGGTGGAGCTGGCGCCCTGGATGGGTGTGCGCCTGCTGTACCGCGAAGAGCACGTCCCGGTGCTCGTGCAGCCGGGTGGATTCGACTACGGCACGACCCTGCCCTTCGACTTCACCCAACCCGATCTGGAAATCGTCACCATCGGCATGCGCGTGGAGCCCACCTGGGTGCTGCACCCGCGCTTTCGTCTGTTCGGGGTGCTGGGCGCCGGTTGGGTGCGGATGGACGCGCCCGTGCCTACCGCGCCGGGCTTCCAGATGGAGGGCAAGCGCTCCGCGACCGAAGTGAACATGCCCATCGGCGTGGGCGTCGCCTACGAGATCCTGCCGAACTGGGTGAACTGCACGATGTCGTTCACCTACGGCGTGGCCTTCGATCAGCACGGCCGAGCCTACGAGCCGCTGCAGGCCGTCGTGGACGGCAAGATCGTCTACCTGGCGCCGCTACCGGTACTGCAGAGCGTGGGTGATTTGATGTTCTCGCTCGGGGTCATCCTCTGATGACGTGGCTCGGCCAGGGGGCGCTCGCTGGCCTGCTGAGCCTGCTGCTGGTGTCGGGCTGCGAGTCGCGCTTACCGGGCCCCCTCGAGTGTGAGGCGCTCGCGCTCCAGGTGACAGGCGTGCAGAGGCAGAGCGACTTGCGGGATCCTCGCGTGCGCGCGTTGGTGCAGAAGGTCACCTCGGATTGCCTGACGACGCCGTACGATCGCGAGCTGGTCCAATGCGTCGATCGGCTCGGGCGCTTCGAGCCGTGCCTGATCGATCTGCACAGGCGTCGTCCCGAGCTGGCGCCCGCGCGTTGAGCCGCCGAGGCTCGTCTCGGAGCGCCCGGGTCGTGCCCTCAGCGGGCGACGATGGCGGTGAGCCCTCAACGGGCGACGATGGCGGTGAGCCCTCAGCGGGCGACGATGGCGGTGAGCAGCCGGCCGCTCAGCTCGGCGTCGCGCCGAAAGGAGAAGAAGCGCTCGGGTTCGGCGAAGGTGTCGCCTCGAACGTGGTCGATGTCTTCGAGCGCGAGCCCCGCTGCCAGCAGTTGGCTGCTCACCATGCGCCGCAGATCGACGTGCGGCTTCGCTCCTCCGCGGACGACGATGTCGGGGTCGGGAGAAGCGGCGCGCAGCTCTTCGGCCACGTCGTCGCCCACCTCGAAACTCGCGAGTTCGATGTGCGGGCCGACGGCGGCCAGCAAGCGTGTCGCCCCGGCGGCGCGGAGTGTCGCGACGGCGGTGGGCACCACGCCACGGACGCAGCCCTTCCAGCCGGCGTGGATGGCTGCCGTCCAGCCGCTCTGGGGGCAGGCCAAGAGGACCGGGACGCAGTCGGCCGTGCGGATCGCGCTGGCGACGCCAGGGGTCCGTGAGAAGACGGCATCGCCTTCGCGCTTGCGGAAGTCCGCGGGTGCCTCGCTGCCGTCGGCAGCCAGGCACGTCGTGCCGTGGACCTGGCTCGGCAGGTAGATTCGGTCGGAGGGGACCCCCAACCCAGCAGCAGCCACGGCCAGGTTGGCTGCGAAATGCTCGGGATCGGCCCCACCCGAGGTCGCGAAGTCGAGGCTGTCCCGGGGCGCGGGCGAAACGCCGCCCAGGCGGGTGAAGAAGCCATGGCGGAAGCCAGCGGCGCTCAGCAGGGGACTTTCGATGCGAGGGGAGGCGATGTCGGACATGTCTCTCGAACGATGCTGGGAGGAAGCGTTGCTCTTTGGTAACAATCCCCCTGGCATGGCCACGGGGC
>DATIDO010000365.1:0-2867 GCA_035456245.1 Polyangiaceae bacterium | reverse complement strand
CGGCGACTTCTCGCTCAACGTCACCAACTCGCTCACCGCCCGGCACCTGCTGAGCCTGGGTCTGCGCACCGTCACTGCCTCGCACGATCTGAACCAGGCGCAGCTGCTCGAGCTGCTCGGCGCGCTACCGCGTGGCCGCGTGGCCGTGACGATGCACCACCACGTGCCGACCTTCCACGACTCGCACTGCGTCTATGCGCACCTGCTGAGCGACGGCGCCGACTACAAGACGTGCGGTCGCCCTTGCGAAGAGCATCGCTTGGCGCTGCGCGACTTCGCCGGCCACGAGCACCCCGTCGTCGTCGACGTGAGCTGCCGCAACACCGTCTTCAACGCCCTGGCACAGAGCGCCGCGCCGCTCGTGCCGCGCTTGATCGAGCTGGGCGTGCGGCGCTTCCGCGTGGAGTTCGTCTGGGAATCGGGCGCAGACGTGGCGCGCACCCTCAGCGCCTATCGCGGCCTGTTGCGCGGCGAGATCAGCCCCGCCGCAGCCCTCGAAGCCGCGGCCGTCCACGAGCGCTTCGGCATCACCACGCCGCTCCGGCTTCGGAAGAAGTAGGCTGCGAACGACGTGGGCCTGCGGAAAAAGCAGGGCTACGGAAAAAAGCAGGGCTGCGGATTCACTGCACTCGAGCTGCGGCGGTCAGCACCTCGACGGGGAACGGGAACGAGTCGAGCTCGATTTGATCGGAGACGAGTTCACCCATCGTCCCCGTCGTTGGGTCGAACGTGGTGGTGAACTGGAACATACCCAGCTCTCGTTCGGTTTTCCCGGGAGAAGAATGGCCTTTGCCAATCCAATACTGACCGAACAGGTCCAATCGGGGGCTGGTCGGATCATTTCGTCTCATGAGCAGGAGGAAATTCGTCCGTTGATCCGAGAAGCACGAATCCGAGTCGACGACCCACGAGGCGACCAGAGGACGCAAGGATTCATCCTTCACGTCGTACTCCACCGACCACTGCATCAGTCCCAGAGGTGTCTCGCAATCGACACTGGCCGTCCCGGTGCCTGACGTCGCCAGCCGTATCGCCACAGCCGTGGACTGAAGATCCGACTCGAATTGCTCGAGAATTTCTTCGTCGCTGAGTTTCTCGAATGGCGGATAGTCCGGCTCACCACCACAGCCCGTTGTGAGCACCAGCGGCGCTGTCACGAGTGCGGCAGCGACCAGCTGAACGTTCGAGGCGAAACGGAGCTTTGACATCGACTACTCGTCCGTAAGGGGGAAACAGCTTTCGGTGTCGATCTGGACCGGGACCTGACGTCCCCCGCTCGTGACCGTGCCATACCTGGGGACCAGCAGCTCAGCCCAAGGGATGCCCAAACGCTCCAACTCGGCGCTCAAGATAGCCTGACCACAGAGGGATGCGCAGTCAACAGCAGCCAGGTAGCCCGTCGAGGAGTCGATGGCGGCGTAGGTGACAGATACCTGCAACAAGCATCCACCGTAGTCCGCAGTCACGGTGCCCACGTACTGGCCCTCAGTTGCGGTCGTCTCCAAGCGAAAATCTGCTCTCGCGGAATATTCCCGACCTTCGTCGGTGCGGCAGGATTTGTACGTAACATATCCATCGGTCTGGAAGGCGCGGTCGCCGTCTGGGGCGAAGGCCCGCATCTCAAAACACAAACCAAGTAGTCCGCCGGCGTCCAGTACCTTGCCGAGGGACTCGAAGGCGTCTTGGAAGATGGGGGCAGCCTCCTCGCGCGAAGGGCTGCCGCAAGCCGTGACGAGCAAGAGGGCTGCACCAGTCGAAAGCTGGAACGGTCGGCAAATCATAGCGGCATAAAGCATACCGCCGATCCTTCGATCTGCCCTCCAAGCCTAAAATCCCAACGCCAGCCGTGCGTTGCGCGAAAGCCGCGCCCGTCGCGCGATGGTGCTCCACTCCAGGTACCAGTCCCAGAGCGCAGTGAGCGCTGCGCTCTCGCGGGCGAGCTCGGCGCCTGGATTCAGCTTGGGCTCGACGCACGTGAAGGACTCGATGCGTTCGCGCAGACGCTCCCGCTCCGCGTCCCCCATGCCCCGCTGAGCCAACAGTGCCGCTGCCTGGCGATGGTCCGGTCCGTACTCCGCGTCGCCACGAGCGAGCGCATCCCAGCGCGAGAGGAACACGCCCAACATGGGCAGGGTGACCGGCCCATCGACGCGTCGCAGCCCCCCCAGCAGCGTCTCCGCGGTCTGGGGGTGAGCGCGCCCCAGCACCCGCCGCGCAATCGGTACCCAACCGCGGAACTCCTCGAGATCGCCGAGCCGCGCGCGCGGTTCCTCGGGCTCGGGCACGGGCCCGCGCGCTGTCGCCAGCCCCTCGAGCAGCGTGAAACCCTGCCGAATCACGCCGCCGTCGAAGCCGTGCGGCGTGAGCGCTCGCACGACCTCGGGCAAACGCATCCCCAGGAGCAATCGCAGGCTCGCCTCGGCCTTCTGTCCCAACGTCTTCGCTCGCATGGCTCTCCTCCCGTCGCCAGGAGAAAGACGTCGCCGCCCCGCGCGTCGTCGCCTTCCCCACAAAGAAGAAATCGGCCACCGGCAGCAGCCGTTGCGTGAAATCGAACTGCGTCGTTCGATTTCTCCCCTCTGGGTTCTCGGGCCCCGGTCCGAATCCACGCGCCGCACCCGACCGAGCCTTCGCCTGCCCTCTCGACGCACAGACCCACCCTGCCAGCTGAGCCGAGGCGCCCCTCCAACTGCGCCGAGGTGCCCTCCAGCAACACCGACGTGCCCTCTCCGCACCGCGGCCTTCCTCCACCCAAGCAGCGCTCCGCCAGCCCAAAACAGCCGCGGTGCCCCCGCTCGCGCACCGGCCCGCCCCCCGCCACCTCGCCGCGCCGGCGCGCCGCGCCGCCCGTCCGATCGCGCAACCTC
>DATIDO010000364.1:0-9976 GCA_035456245.1 Polyangiaceae bacterium | reverse complement strand
GGTGACACCCGAAGCGGGAGTCGCTGGGGATTGTTCCCGAGGGGCGCGACTCTTAGCAGGTTTCCACTGCCAGACCAGCGGCCGCGAGCCGAAAACCGGCTCCCGAGCATCGGGGGAGCGAAAACTACGGGAAGGCTCGCGGTCGGGTCAAGCACCATGTAGAGTATATTTGTGTTCAGGGTGCCATCGGCCCCCCGACGCGACCCGGACCGGCCAGGCTTCACCCGACCATGACCCCCGCCCCTTCGGAGACCCCCTCGACCGACGACGAGTTGAAGCGAGCCCTCGTTCGCGTCCTCGCGCCCTTGGTGGAGGCCGACGGCGGTGAGCTCTACTGGTTGCCCATTTCGGCGGGTTCGTCTGGAGGCCAGCCACCGACGGTCGTGCGACTCCACCTGACCGGCCGCTTCTCCGGCTGCCCTGGCAACGGCTTGGTGACCGATCACGTCCTGCGGCCCGTCGTGGCCGCCGTCCTGCCACAAGCGCGGCTCGAGGTGACGTCGGGCGCACTCGTCCCGGCGGGTGCCGAGCGCCTGCACGCCGAAGCGTCCGACAGTCATCGACGCACAGCCGAGCCCGCGGCCGGCTGACCGCGCTCTACCAGCACCGCGCTCTGCCAGGGCCGCGCTCTGCCAGGGCAGCGCAAGTCGCTCCAGTCATGGCCAACGCGCCGTGCCTGCGCTATCTGCGCCCCCAGAGACTCCCGAGATGCTGCGCTTCCGCTCCTCTGCCATCGAGATCAAGACCCCGGCCGAAATCGAGGCCATGCGCACCGTCGGTCGCATGGCGGGCGAAACGCTCGTTCGCGTGAACGAGATTCTGCGCCCGGGGATCAGCACCGAGGACATCAATCGCTTCGTCCACGAGGACACCCTGCGGATCGGCGCCATCCCCGCCCCGCTCAACTACAAGGGCTTCCCCAAGAGCGTCTGCACCTCGATCAACGAAGTGGTCTGCCACGGCATCCCCTCGCCGACCCAGATCCTGAAGGACGGCGACATCATCAACATCGATGTCACCCACAAATACAAGGGATTTCACGGCGATACGTCGGCGACCTTCTACATCGGCACCCCGAGCGCCGAGGCCATCGAGGTCACCGAGGTAGCTCGCCGTGCGCTGCAGCTCGGCATCGAGCAGGTCGTTCCCGGTGGCCGCGTCGGTGACATCGGAGCTGCGATTCAGGAGTTCGTCGAAGCTCGCGGACTGTCGGTGGTCCGCGATTTCGTGGGCCACGGGATTGGCCGCACCTTCCATTCGGAACCCCAGGTCAGCCACGTGGGCGTCCGCGGTCGGGGGCCCCGCTTCCGCCCGGGCATGATCTTCACCATCGAGCCGATGGTGAACGTCGGAGGGTTCGAGTGCGAGATCCTGGACGACGATTGGACCGCGGTGACGCTGGACGGGAGCCTCTCGGCCCAGTTCGAGCACACGATCCTGGTTACCGAAACAGGTCACGAAGTGCTCACGGCCCGGAGCCAAACGCTCTCGCACAGTGAGCGCTTTCCGAGCCATTTCGAGCGCTGAAACCAGCCTTCTCGGCGAGCCCAGCCGGCCTTCCACGGCTTTCGCCCCCCTGCGGCTGCTGCCCCGGGCCGCGCGAAACCGGTGGAATAGTCACTTGCCCGTTGACGACCTAGGTTCGCGGCGACTAGCGTCAGGGCGCTTTTCAGCCGCGCTTGTGCCTGCGCACGCCCCGTGAAGGGACAGCACCCCTACGGGCTCCCCTTCACGTTGGTCGAGGGTCCACGGATGGACCACGAGCGGTGGGGGGATTGAGCGATCGATGGCGGCCAAGAAGAAGACTTCCCAAACCAAGAAGCGCCCGGTGCAAAAGCCTGCGGCCGCTCGGGCCGGCAAGAAGCCGGCGACTCAGGGCAAGTCCAAAAAGTCCAGCCTCCCTGCCAAGGGCGGCAAGCCCAAGGCGTCGGCAGCGAAGCGCTCGGCCAGCCCGAAGGCAAAGGTGCGCGCCGGCAAGGCGGCCGCCGCCAAGGGCGGAGCGGTCAAGTCCGCAGCCAAGCCAGCCAAGGTTCAGTCGTCCAAGGGCGCTTCCAGGAAGAAGCCCGCTCTCGCGGCCAAGGCGGCCCAGCGCGCAGCCCAAGCTCGGCGTGAAGCCGAGAAGAAGGACGCAGCCAAGCAGAAGGCTCGCGTCCAAGCGCAGCAGGCAGCAGCCAAAGCTCAGCAAGAGCGCGAGAAGGCTCAGCGGGAGAAGGAGCGCCAGCGCGCCGCCGCCCTGAAGGAGGCCGACCGCCTCAAGAAGGACCGCGAGAAGGAAAAAGAGCGCGTCGCTCGCGAGAAGGAAAAAGAGGCGAAGAAGCGCGAACAGGAGCGCATCGCCCGCGAGAAGGAAAAAGAGCGCCTCCGCGTCCTGAAGGAAAAGGAGCGCGAGAAGGACCGCCTCAAGAAGGAGGCCGACCGCCTCAAGAAAGAGCGCGAGAAGGAAAAAGAGCGCCTCAAGAAGGAGAAGGAGCGCGAGCGCCTCGAGGCCCAGAGGAAGCGCGACGAGGAGAAGGCGAAGCGCGAGAAAGAGCGCGAAGCCTACCGTCGTGCTCGCGAGGCCGAGCGCGAGCGTGTTCGCTCCGAGAAGGAGGCCGCCCGGCGTGCGCTGGAAGGTCGCGTGGCCCGTCAGGCACGGCAGCAGGCCCGGATCGCCTCGAGCGCCCGTGGTACCTCCGCCCGCGTCTATCGCCCCGACGCCGTCCCGAGCCAAGCCGGAACGACTCGCGACGTGAGCCCTGCACCCCGGCCCGTTTCGGTCCGTTCGAGTGCGCGCGTCCCGCTGCCCATGCGGCCGGCAGTCCCTCCGTCGGCTGGCAAGCCCCCGCCACCCGAGTCACTCGACGAGCGCTGGGCGCTGATCCAGAAGCGACTGGGCCGCATGCCCGAGCGCTTCCAGCGCGAGTACTCGGAGAGCTTCGACATGTCGTGGATCCACCACGACAGCGCGCTCGAGGGCGTCGTCTACACGTTCCAGGAGCTGAAGACCGCCATCGATCCGAACATCGTGATCGTGCCGGACTCCAGCCTCCAGCCGGTCTGTGAGGAGATCCGTCGGCACAAGATCGCCATCGACTGGGTGCGCGAACTGGGGAACGAAGACGCTCCGCTCACCGCCGACACGCTGAAGAAGCTGTACGTGCAGCTGCACCCCGAAGAGGGCGACCTCAAGTCGGTGAAGTACCGCAAGGAGATCCCCCAGCATCGCCTGTACTTCCACGAGTACGCGCCGCCCGACAAGATCGCCGTGCGCATCCGCCAAGCGTTCGAGTGGCTCCACGGGCCCGAACCCGACAAGCTGAAGGATCCCGTGCGCGTCGCTGCGCGGCTCCACTACGATCTGCTGCGGACCTTCCCCTTCCCCAACGACAGCGGCAAGGTCGCGCGCATGCTGATGAACGTGCTGCTTCTGCGCGCCAAGCTACCGCCGGTCATCGTGCATTCGACCGAGCGTCAGCGCTACTACGACGCGCTGCGCGGCTCGCTGCCCACGATCATTCAGATGATCAACGACTCGATGCGCAACGCGCTGATCAGCATCGAGAAGGTGCTGGACGAGGAAGAGGACAAGCTGGCACAGGGTCCGACCGGCTGATTCTCGACAGTTGATTCTCGACAGTTGATTCTCGACAGCTGATTCTCGACAGCTGATTCTCGAAGGCCGATTTCCGAAGCGCCGCCCCCCTGGGCGGCGTTTTCGATTTGGCGGCCTTTGCTCGACCTAGCGCGCTCGCCCGGAACGGCTCTCGACCGGAGAGCGCTCGACCAAAACAGCTCTCGACGGGAGCCCGGCCGCGGCTCAGCGCTCGTGGCGATCGAGGATCATTTCCCAGCCGGTGGCCACCGCCAGCTGGGAGACGGCCACGTTGTAGTCGTAGGTCGCCGCCATCTCGCTGAACTTCTTCATCGCGTACTCCTTGGCGGGTTCGACGATGTCGGAGCCTTCGAACAGGCCGAGCTCCATGCCCTGCTGAACCTTGATCAACCACTGCTTGGCGTAGTGGGTAGCCCGCGTCCACGCCTCGAGGCGGCGCCGAGCGTCCTCGGCTTCGGCGAAGGCCTTCTCCACCTCGACGGCGACGCCGCCCAAGGCGTAGCGCTCGGTGGCCCGCATCTCTTCCAGCTCGGCCTCGGCTCGCGAGATGCGCGCGCTCTGGGGAAGGAAATCGAGCTTCCAGCGCATGGCCAGGCCCGCCGTGTAGTAGGCGTAGTTGGCGGGATCGAAGGCAAACGGGTTGCGCTGGTCGGTGATTTCGGCCGCGCGCACCACCTTGGCCGCCATACCGATGCCGATGTCCGGGAAGAACTTGGCTTCCTCGACGGCCAACTGGGCGCGGCGCGCGCTGACACCTGCCCGCACCATGTTCACCTCGGGGCGATAGAGGCGCGCCGCTTCGAGGTAACGCGCCACCGGACCCAGCTCGTGTGGCACCCGGCGCAGCGGCTCGTCCGGCACGTCGATTTCCTGCTGCGAGCCGGTGAAGAAGCGCAGACCGGCGAGTGCGATCCCCTCCATCTTCTGGGCCTCGCTGGCGCGTGCATCCAGCTCCGCCGAGTTCATCTGCACCTTCAACAGGCCGATGTCGTCGCCTTCTCCGGCGTCCACGTCGGCCTGCAGCTTCTCGCGATGCTGGTTCAGCTGCCCGCGCGCGTCGTTCAGGAGCAGTATCGAATCGCGCGCCAGCAGCAGGCCGAAGTAGGCCTTGCGCACCTCGAGGCGGATGGCGTTGCGCTCCTTGCGCACGTCGTGCTTCCCCACCTGCACGTTGGACTCTGCCGCACTCCACAGGTTGCTGATCTTGCCGAACGTCCACAGCGGGACGACACCTTCGATGCCGGCCTGCCAGGCCAACGCCAGGTTCGGGGTGAGCGCGGCATCCGAGTTCGGGCTGTAGAGCATGGTGCCGCGCCAGATGGGGACGACGCCGGCGCCGGCGCTCAACGTGAACTCGCCGAAGGGCGCCATGTGCGCTTCACGCAGCTGGCTCTCTTTGGCCACGAGGCGCGCACGCGCTTCCTGGACCTTGGGGTAGTTGGCCTCGGCCAGCGCCAGACACTGCTCCAAGTCCAGCACTCGGCGCCCCCTCGAGGTGGGTGGGCGCACCGGACCCGTGGCGGTCGGTTGAGCGGCGGATGGGGCCGCCCCCTGCGTTGGAGTCCCCGTCGGTCCCCCGGCAGCCACCTGCTCGGCTGTCGCGTCGGCGGCGGGCGGGGGTTCGGCAGCACGTGCCCCTCCGCCCAGCACGAGAGTCAGCACCGGCACCAGGCGAACGAGCGCGGGCAGAGCGGTGCGGAACTCCATCGGCGCTCGGACGTTAGTACCGGGCCTTGCCTGACGCGATGGTTTTTTTCCCTGGCTGCTGCCCCTCGGACCCTGCGGAAACGGGGCCCGAAGAGGCCCCCGGCGCACCCGAAGTAGGCCTCCGCAGGCGCTCGCCCGACTGCTCCGGATCCTCGCCCTGGCCGGGAGGAAAGCGGGACCCGGCGAACTCCGGGGCTTCGCTCCCACGCTCACGGATTTTGGCTCGGCGCAGAGCGCGGCGAAAGTTGGAACGGTCGAGACCGGCTTGGCGCGCGGCCTCCGAGACGTTCCCTGCGGTGCGAGCCAACAACACGGTGAAGTACTCCACCTCGAAGTCCTCCATCGCCCGCTCCTTGGCGTCCCGATAAGGGAGGTCGACGCGTGCCAGCTTGGAAGCATTGGCCCGCGGCGGCTGCGAGTTCTCACCTGGTGAGCTCGCGGGCAAATCGCCAGGCAGGATGGTGGCCCCTCGACAGAAGACGATGGCGTGCTGGATCGCGTTCTCCAGCTCGCGCACGTTGCCGGGCCAGCTCCGCGACTGCAGCGCCTTGAGCGCCTCGGGGCTGATCCTCTTCACGTCGGAGCGCGCGCTGTCCGCGTGCTTCTGCAAGAAATGATAGGCGAGGAGCGGGATGTCCTCGGCACGCTCGCGCAAGGCCGGTAGCGCCACCTCGACCACGCTGAGCCGATAGAACAGATCCTGGCGAAAACGCCCGGCCGCGATGCGCTCCCGCAAGTCCACGTTGGTCGCCGCGACGATGCGCACGTCGACGTGGCGCGTCTCGTCCGATCCCACGCGACGAACTTCGCCCTCTTGCAGTGCGCGCAGCACCTTGACCTGAGCCAACAGGGGCAGATCGCCGATTTCGTCCAGGAACAGCGTGCCTTCGTGAGCGCGCTCGAACAAGCCCAAGCGGTTGGACGCCGCGCCGGTGAAGGCCCCACGCACGTGGCCGAAGAGCTCACTCTCGATCAGGTTCTCGGGGATGGCCGAGCAGTTCACGGTGACGAAGCGCCCCGTGGCGCGGGTCGAATGAGCGTGAATGGCGCGGGCCGTCAGCTCCTTGCCGGTGCCGCTCTCGCCCGTGATCAAGACGGTCGACGTCGTGCCGGCCACGCCCATCGCGCGTCCGTAGACCTCGTGCATGCGCGGCGAATTGCCGATCAAATCGCCGAAATTCTCGGCGCGGAGCAAGCGACGCTCGAGCGTGGTGTTGCGGTCACGCAGCCGACGGAGTTCGGCGGCCTTGCGCGCCGTGAGCACGATCTCGTCCGAGGAACGGAAGGGCTTGGTCAGGAAATGGTGGGCCCCTGCGTGCATGGCGGAGACCGCCACCTCGACGTCGCCGTGCGCCGTCATGATGATGACGGCTGCCTCCAGCTCCCTCGCCTTGATCTCGCGCAGGATGTCGAGCCCGCTCAGCCCGGGCATCTGGAGATCGACCAGCGCCACGTCGATTGGCTCACGCTCCAGGATTTCGAGCGCGTCCTCACCGGACGGCGCCCCCACCACCGTCATGCCCTGACTCGTCAAGAGACGCGTGAGAGTCCTCCGCATCTCCGGCTCGTCGTCGACGACCAGTATGCGCGGGGGTGAGTCCCACAGCTCGAAGCCCCCCGTCTCCCCCCTCATCGATGCTACCCTACCCCGCCCCGAGGCCGGGGGGCAGTCCCGCGCGCTTGCCCGCAGCCGAGGTCCTGGCTACGAGCGACGGGACATGAGCGAACCCCAGCCTGGCGCCCCCCGTTCCGCCCTCGAGGCCTCGGCTCGGGAGTTCCATGCGCTGCTCGGCCCTGGAACGAGCTGGTCGGGCCGCCTCAGCTTCGCCGGACGGGTGCGTGTCGAGGCCGCCGTGGAAGGCGAAATTCTGGGCGGCGAGCTCGTCGTGATCGCGGGCGAGGCCGACGTCCAGGGGACGATCCAGGCCGATCACGTCCTGGTACTGGGAGGCCGCGTGCGGGCCAACATCACCGCTCGAAAGTCCATCGAGCTGTGCATCCCGGCCGTGGTCGAGGGAGATCTGCGAGCGCCCGACGTGTTCTTGGAACGCGGGGTGTCGTTCACCGGCCGCTGCACGATGGGGCACGAGGCCGCCGAGCTCGTCTGAGCTGCCGGGCCCGAGCGACGCCGAGCCGAGCCCGAGCCGAGGAGCTTCAGCCCGGCTCGCCCGCCAACGTGCGATCAATCAGCGTGCGATAGGCTGGATCCGACCGCAGCGGGCCGAACTCCGACTGGTTGCGCGAGCGCACGATCCAGTCCTGCGTGGAGCGGTGAGTGCGGAGGAAGCGTGGACGGTCCAGGCTCTGCGCCAGCACCAGCGCACGCTCGAAACTGGTCAGGCAGGGACCGAGCCCCCCCGGAGCGCCCTGCTGCACTCGGGCACAGGCGACTCGCGCCTGGTTGTACGGCACCTCGGCGCTGGTCGGGAATTCCGCTGCGGCCGCAGTGAGAGCCTGGTCGGCCTGATCCAGCTCGGTTGGCTCGTATCCGGATTGCAACTTTGCAAGACGGAGCGCCGCGTACGCCTGTCCCATCAGCAGGTAGTAGCGCGGCCGTCGCTGCAGCTTGCAGCCAGCCTGGTGCAACCGCGCGGCCTCGGCGTAGATCGGCCGCGCCGCCTCCGCAGCCGCGCGGTCCTCGCGCCCCTTGTCGAACAAAACCGAATCACCGAGCCAGACTCGCGCAGCCGCGCTCCCCGGATAGCGGTGGGCGAGATCGCCGAAGAAGGCCTGCGCTTGGGTGTACTCCTGGCGCTCGAAGGCTCGGATCCCTTCGTCCTGTGCCGCTCGTGGCGGATCTTCGGAGAGACCGGTCGGACAGAGCGGCGGAGGCGCCGGCGCTTTCGCTTCCACTCGCCGCGGTTCCTCGCTGCTGCACGCAGCCGAAGCGACCGCAACGAGCAGCAGAAAAAGGCTGCGAGCAGGCCTGGTATTTCGTGGCCGCTTCAATTTGGACACCTGCGCGTTCACTGCCCTGAAACCCTCCGTAAAAAGCACTGAACCGATGCAGCCGCTACTTGCAGGTACACCATTTTCGTGGCCCAATTCCCAGCCCGATGCGAAGCCGCTCGACTCCCCAGCCAGGGGCGCGCGGACTGCAGAGAAATCTACTTGGGCTCGATGGTACTCGACGCGGTCGGGTGAGAAACTCTCCCACCCGCGACGCTCTCCGAGCTGGTGGTCGGACCTCCGACTACCAGGGTGAATCGTGCCTCCCGTCCTTCCCCTCCCACTTCCTTCATCATCCGACCGGTCCCCGCCACGGGGACTGCCCCCTCAGGACCCGCTCCTTCCCCAGGACCCGCTCCCATCAGGACCCGCGCCATGAGCCTCCCTCCTCCGAACGGTCTGTACGATCCGCGTTACGAGCACGATGCCTGTGGCATCGGCTTGGTGGCGAACATCCAAGGCGTCGCTTCGCACGACATCGTGCGCAAGGGCGTGGACATCCTGCTCAATCTCGAGCACCGCGGTGCCTGTGGCTGTGATCCTCTGACCGGCGACGGCGCTGGCATTCTCACGCAGATCCCCGACAAGTTCCTGCGCCGTGAAGCGGCCAAGCTCGGCTTCGAGCTGCCTGCACCCGGTGAGTACGGCGTGGGTCTGGTCTTCCTGCCCCCGCAGCTGGACGAGCGCGATCAGTGTCGCCAGATCCTGGAAGACAAGATCTTCGCCACCGGTCAGCGTCTGCTCGGTTGGCGCGAGGTGCCCGTCGATCCCACCGCGCCCGGTCCGTTGGCGCGTGAGACCGCGCCCTATGTCGCTCAGGTGTTCATCGGTTCGACCTGCGCGGATCGCTTCCTGTTCGAGCGCAAGCTGTTCGTCATCCGCAAGTGGGCGGAGCGCACCGTGCGTGAGAGCAAGCTCAGCCAGAAGGGCTACTTCTACCTGCCGAGCCTGTCGGGCGCGACGATCGTCTACAAGGGTCTGTTGCTGCCCGATCAGCTGACGCGCTTCTTCGCCGATCTGGAAGATCCGGACTTCACCAGCGCCATGGCGATGGTGCACCAGCGCTTCTCGACCAACACGTTCCCCACCTGGGAGCTGGCGCAGCCCTTCCGCGTCCTCTGCCACAACGGCGAGATCAACACGGTCCGCGGCAACCAGGCCTGGATGAACGCCCGCGAGCAGCTGTTCGACGGCCAGATCTTCGGCGACGACCTGAAGCACATCCTGCCGACGATCGCCCCGGGCATGAGCGACTCGGCTCGCCTGGACATGGTGGCCGAGCTGCTGGTCATGGCCGGCCGTTCGCTGCCGCACGTCATGATGATGCTGGTGCCCGAGGCCTGGCAAAACGACGAGACGATGCCCGCGCACAAGCGGGACTTCTACGAGTACCACGCCTGTCTGATGGAGCCCTGGGACGGTCCGGCCGCCCTGGCGTTCACCAACGGACGACAGGTCGGAGGCATCCTCGACCGCAACGGCCTGCGCCCCGCCCGCTACACCATCACCAAGGATGGTCTGGTGGTGCTCGGCTCGGAGGCGGGCGTGCTGCCCATCGAGCCCTCCAACGTCGAGCGTCACGGTCGCCTCGAGCCCGGCAAGATGTTCTTGCTCGATCTGGAGAAGGGTCGCCTGATGGATGACGAAGAGGTGAAGAACCTCGTCTGCCGCCAGCGCCCCTACGGCAAGTGGGTCAAGGACAACAAGATCTCCCTGGACGACGTGGAA
>DATIDO010000363.1:0-15603 GCA_035456245.1 Polyangiaceae bacterium | reverse complement strand
CAACCGCAAGCTGCTCGAAGAGCTGCAGGCCGGCGAGCGCGAGCGGAGCCTGCGCGAGCACGCGGCACTCGAGCGCAAGGCCGCCGAGGGGCGCACGGTGCTGCAGGCGGGCGCCGACGACCGGGTCGTGCTGGAACGCGGCCCCTGAGCCGACCTGGACGCGGCAGCTGGCCACACGGGCAGCTGGCCACACAGGCGGCTGGCCACACGGGCTGCCCGGACACCACGGCGAAAACTTGGCCCGGTGGCTCCCATTTCCGTAGGGAAACGAGCACGGTCGCCGCATTTCGCGACGGCCTCCTTCCCCCCACGGGGTCCTGGAGAACCACGGAAAATGCAGCGCGTCAGTCGTCCCGCC
This sequence comes from Polyangiaceae bacterium, assembly GCA_035456245.1. GTDB lineage: Bacteria > Myxococcota_A > Polyangia > Polyangiales > Polyangiaceae > NIC37A-2. The sequence continues at coordinate 15,245 of DATIDO010000363.1, read as the reverse complement.
ACCCTGGTCGTCATCGAATTCTCGGCTGCTTGGCCCCAGTGGCTCAAGCCCACCTCGACCGGTGACATGGCCGTGGTCGCGCAGCATTACGAAGGCCACCCCAGCACCCTGGTGACCCAAGTCGCCACCCGCACCACGCGGCTCGAGGCGGTGGGCTGGAACCTCCAATCGATCGTGCTGGTCTCCAACGGCCGCACCGATCCGGACTCGCTCGCTGCGCGCTCCATCCTGGCGCGCGGTCTGCTCTCCCGACTCCGCCTGCGCGGGCGGGGTGAGCTGCTGCTGACCATCGACGAGCGCCTCGGCAAGCGAGCCTCGTCTCACCTGCGCGCGCTCGGCACCTCGCTCGAGCACTCGCTGCGCGGCGCGCACCTGTCGCTGGGTGTGCGGATCGGTGAGGAGGTTTGGTACGCAACCGAGCCCTCGGCCGACTCGGTGGTGGCCCCTCTGGCCCGCATGGCCTGAGGCCCCGAAAGGCCAGCCCTGCCCCGCTCGGGCCAGGGTTTTCTGCGGCCATGCGCCCAGCCTGACCTCGTGGCATAAGGCGCCGCGTGGAAACCAGCCCCCTGGCCAAAGGCTCGCTCGACGACCTCGAGTGGCCCGAGCTCCTGGCCTGCATCGCGGGCTACACGAGCTCGGCGCTGGGGCGCGCGCGCGTGCTCGCGCTCGGGCCGGCAGCCGAACAGTCGACGGCCGAGACGCGCGCCAGGCTGATCGGCGAGGCGCTCACCCTCCACGGCGAGGGGGCCCCGCTGCCGAGCCGTTCGTTCGACGATCCGAGCGACGGCGTCGAACGCGCCCGTCGTTTCGGCGTGCTGTCCGCCGAGGAGCTGTGGCACGTCCTCGGCGTCATCGACGTCGCAACCGACATCGCCCGCTTCGGCCGCTCGCATGCCGAGTCGGCGCCGACGCTGGCCAGCGCGTTCGAGTTGAGCGACGAGCTGGCGCCGCTGCAGCGCACCTTGCGGCGCGCGATCGACGCCGGCGGCACGCTGCGCGACGACGCCTCCCCTGCCTTGCGCGACGCCAGGCGCGAGGTGAAGCAGCTGCGACGTCAGGTGCAGGCGCGCATCGGTGAGCTGATCACGCGCTACCGAGACGCGCTGCAGGACGGCTACTTCGCCGAGCGCGACGGCCGTTACGTGCTGCCGGTGCGCGGCGACGCGCCGTACCGGGTCGAGGGCATCGTGCTCGGCACCAGCTCCAGCGGCGCGACGCTGTACGTGGAGCCGCGCGAGCTGGGCGCACTCGGCCAACAGCTGCGCCTGGCCGAGGTCGAGGTGGAGCGCGAGGAGGCGCGCGTGCTGGCCGAGCTGAGCGGCGAGCTCGCGCCGCTGGCCGACGAGCTGCTGTGGGCGGTGGACATCGCGGCGCGAGCCGATTTGGTCTCTGCGGCCGTGCGCTTCGCCACCCGCACCGGCTCGCGCGTGTTGCCCTTCTCCACGCCGGGTGAGCTGCGACTGATCGGCGCGCGGCATCCCATCCTGGCGCACGGCACGCGCGAGGTCGTGCCGAGCGATCTGTCGGTCTCCCACGGGCATGGCCTGGTGCTGTCCGGGCCGAACGCCGGCGGCAAGACCGTCGCCCTGAAGTGCCTCGGGCTGTGTGCCCTGCTGCAGAGCAGCGGCCTGCCGCTGCCCGCCGAAGAGGGCAGCCGCGTCGGCTGGTTCGACCGAGTGTACTGCGACATCGGCGACGATCAGTCGCTGTCCATGTCGCTGTCGACTTTCAGCGGCCATGTCGAGCGCATGCGCGACATCCTGGAGGAAAGCGGCCCGCGCAGTCTGGTGTTGGTCGACGAGCTGATGAGCGGCACCGATCCGGACGAAGGCGCCGTGCTCGCCATCGCCACTCTGGACGAATTCGTGCGGCGCGGCGCCGCGCTGGTGGTGACGACGCACTACGAACCGCTGAAGAACCACGCGGCGCAGCAGGACTACCTGGACAACGCCGCCGTCGGCTTCGATTTCGAGCGGATGGAGCCGACGTTCCGCGTCGAACAAGGCCGCCCCGGCGCCTCCAGCGCGCTCTTGGTGGCCCAGCGCCACGGCCTGCCGCGGAACGTCACGCGCCAAGCCGAGGCGCTGCTGCCCGAGGTGGACGCGCGCAAGCGCAGCGAGTGCATCGAGCTGGAACAGCTGCGCGCGCGCATGGATCGCGAGCAGCGCGAGCTGCGGGAAGAGATGGAGCGCCAGCGCTTGGCCACTCGTCGCCTGGAGGACGAGACGGAGAAGCTGCGGGAGACCCGCCGCTCCGACATCGCCCGCGAGAGCGATGAGCTGCGCCGCGCCGTGCGCGAAGCGCGCAACGAGCTGAAGCAGGTTCGGGCGAAGGTGAAGGACAGCACCCAAGGCGCCGAGCTACGCGAGGCCGAGCGGCGCATCGACGGGCTCTCGTCCGTGATCGCGCTGGGCAGCGACGCGGAGCGCGCGGCTCGAAAGGCCGCCCCCGCTCCCCCTTCGTTCGAGCCGCGCCCGGGCATGAAGGTGCGCGTGGCGGGCCTGAATACGCCGGCCGAAGTTCTGGAGGTGCCCGAGAAGGGCCCCGTGCGCGTGGTGGCCGGCGTGCTGAAGCTCTCGGTCAAGCGCGAAGAGCTGTCCCCTTGGACGGCCAATGCGGCAGCCCGCGCCGAGGCTCGGCCTACGCCGTCGCGCACCATCCAGCAGAGCAAGCCGGTATTGCCCGCTCGGCGCGAGGTGCCGCTCAAGGCGCAGGACACCACGCTCGACCTGCGTGGTTGGCGCGTGGAGGCAGCCTTGCTCGAGGTGGACGGGTTCCTCGACGAGCTACTGCGGCGGCAGGAGCTGGGTGGTTACGTGCTCCACGGCCACGGAACCGGCGCGATGAAGACGGCCGTGCGCGATCATCTGCGCGGCCATCCCTGCGTCGCCGAGAGTCGGCCGGCCGAGCGCGACGAAGGCGGCGACGCCTTCACCGTGGTGTGGCTGCGCGACATCGGCTGATGCCGAACCGGCAGTGGCTCTGTCGGTGGTCGTGCGGTCACTCAGACCGGGGCAAATGCCTTCAATCCGTCGCCAGGGCGAGCGCGAGCGCACCGAGCACGGTGTGTCCTTCGGCGCGCAAAGCGAGGGCTGCCGACTCGAGCGTCGATCCTGTCGTCACGACATCGTCGACCAACACGAGTCCGCGTTCGGACCGCGGCGGCAGGGCGACGAACGCCTCGGCCGCGTTGGCCGCTCGAGCATCACGCCCCAGTCGTGCCTGCACCGCCGTCTCCTTGAGCCGTGCCAGCGTCTCGAAGCTCACGGGCATGTTGGCGCGCCGGCCCACGGCTCGCGCCACGAGCGCGGCCTGGTTGTAACCCCGAGCCGCCAGCTTGGCGGGGTGCAACGGGATGGGGACGAGGGCGGCCGAGCGCCACGGCGGAGGCACGAGCGCTCCCAGACGGGCGCCGAGCGAACCGGCCCAGCGGGTCTCGTCTCGGTACTTCAGCGCGCGAACTTGGTCGGCCAGTTCCCCCTCGTAGAGGCCGAGGGCCACGACGGAAAACCCTCCGGTCAGCTGGCGCTGCGTCGCGGGGCCTGCTGACGGGGGCGGCCAGAGGAGGGCGAAGAGCGACATGCCCTCCCCTCGGCCTGCGCCGAACTGCGTTGCGTGATTTCGCGCGCCCGGTGGGCGGCGTCGCGCCCAGCTCGTGACTCAGCAGGTCAGGTTGCCGCCGGGCGAGATGCCCATGAGCGAGCAGAAGTTCTCGAAATTCGAGACGCGAGCCGGGCCGGCCGCCGAGTACCATTTGGCGCCGCACTCGAGCGAGCCGTTGATGGCGCGGATGGTGCCGCCGAAGCTACCGTTGATGATGGCCTGGTGGGACGTGGTCCCCGAGCCGCCGTCACGCTCCATCCAGTACCAAACGCCCGTTACCCAGGCGAGCTCGGCGCTCGTCGCCACCAGATCGGGATTGGCGCGCAGATCGCCGAGGCCCAGGTGGGACAGCGCGGCGCTGGCGGCGCAGTAGTTGTAGTTCCACGAAAGCTGGATGGCGCCGCGGCCGAAGTACTTCTGGCCGGCTTGGCAGGCGCAATCGGCGCGCCACTCGCAGTACTCACCCTGGTTGATCTCGCGCGTGTACTTGAGGAAGCCGGTCTCCTGCGCGACGTTGGCCAAGAAGGCGGCGATCTCACGCTTGCGCGTCGTGGTGTCACCGGTCGTGGCGAAGCCCGGGTAGTCCTCGACCGCCGCGACGAGGCCGGCGTAGGTGAAGAGCGGATCGCGGTTCTGCGCCGGGAACATCTGGTTGAAGACGCTCTCGGGCAGCAGCTGGCTGAACGCGCTGCCGTTGTTCGAGCCGCCGGTGCCCGCTGCGCCACCGGTGCTGGAGGTGGTCCCGCCCGTGCCTGCGGACGTGCACTCGTACGGCTGCCAGTACCAGGTGCTGATCGTCGGATCGATGCCGGGGCTGGTTGCGTTCACGACCACGTACTGGTCGGTCGTCGAAGGGTAAGTGACAATCGCGCCCACGGCGTAGCTCTCGCTCGCGGACCAGATCGGGTAGTTGCAGGTATCCACGCTGGTGGTGCCACCAGTGCCGCCGCTGCCGACGAGCGTGCCGCCCACGCCGACCAGGCTACCGCCCGTCGCCGTGCCCCCCGTTGCCATCCCTCCGCCCGTTGCTCCGCCGGCGCCCGGCACGGTCGAGGTACCGCCCGTGCCCCAGGTCCCGTCGCCGTCGAGCCCGCCGTCTTCGAGGGTGGCGCAGCCGACCAGGGCCAAACAAGAAACAGCGAAAAGTGAGGAAAAAGTTAGCTTCATGGCTGAGTCCAGCGTGCAGGCCTGTCGGCTCGTGTAGGCAGAGACTATCGCCACACTGGAATCCGGCCGGCCCAATCGGTTCCAAACCATGGCCATTTCGGACCCAGGGCGCCTCCCCGACAGCAATGCTCCAGAGCGAGCGGATGGCAGCGCTTTGCAGCTGAAGGCGTGCTCAGCATGCTCAGCGACGCACCGAAGCACGAGAGATCCACTCGTCCGAATGTGAGCGGTGGATGAGTAGGCGCGCTCCTGCGCGACTCACTCGTGCGCGACTCACTCGTGCGCGACTCGCTCGTACGCGACGCACCAGAACTCAGCGCACGCGCGGAACGTCGGGCTCAGAGCCCAAGCAACTGATTCATCGAGAGCTCGTCGGCCCGCGTGAACGCGTACTGATCGAACTCGCTGCTGCTCACCCAACGAAAGGCGTGAACGTTGAGCTCGCTCGGCAGACCCGACGCGAGCTCACAGTCGTAGAGGAAGAGCTCGACCGTGTACTTCTCGTAGGGATGGGAGACGAAGCTCATCAGCTGTCGCACCCCGATATCGACGCCCAGACGATGCTGGAGCTCGCGAACCAACGCCGCGGCGTCGCCTTCACCCTCTTCGACCCGCCCGCCGGGAAACTCCCAGAGCAACGGCAGCACCGCCGAAGGGCGGCGCTGCGTGATCAGGTAGCGCCCATCCCGCTCGATGACGGCGGCGACCACGCGAATGGTAGGGTTCTTTTGTTCCTGAGCCATCAGTCGGGCAAGCATCTGATTCGAGAACCGAAACGCGACGCGGATACGTTGCCGATCAGAAGTCGACGCGGAAGACCTGCTGACCCATGAGCAGGATGTCGCCGCTGCCAATCGGGTGGTTGTCGCGCACGCGTACGAACGTGCCGTTCGAGCTGCCGACATCCGTGAGGTAGACGTTGCCGTCGTCGCCCGGCGCAACGCGGCAATGCAGGCCCGACACGTAGCCGTCCTCGGAGAACAGGACGTCGCCGCGCTCGCGGCCGAGGTGGAGACCGCGCTGGGGAACGGGGAAGGCGTTGCCCGTGGTGTCACGGCCAATCACCAAGGCCAGTCGGCCCACGATGCCCTTGGCCGGACTGCCGAAGCGCTCGACGCCGTCGACCGGCGGGAGCGTCTCGAGCTTCTCGAAACGAACGATCTCCTGACCAATCCGGAAGACCGCACCCGGCTCCAGGTGGAACGGCGTGCCGGGAACCAGCTTGATGTAGACCCCGTTCAGGCTGCTCTCGTCGCGGACGGACAGCTTGCCTCCGCTCAGATCGAAGGTGGCGTGGCGCGGCGAGAGATAGCTGTCGCCCGCGAAGATGGTGCCGGTGTCACGTCCGACCGTGATGCTGGGCCCAGCAGGAAGCTCGAAGCGACCCGCCTCACTGCCATCGGCTCGCAAGGCCGTCAGCACGACGCCACTGCCGGCCGCCGCGGGCGCAGGAGCCGCAGCAGCAGCCGCGGGCGCCGCACCTCCGAGCTTGTAGCCGCAGGCTGCGCAAAAACGGTTACCCGTCGCGTTCTCGTGTCCGCACTGGGGACAAGGCGCCGACGCGGCTGCGGGCGCAGCGGCGACGGGTGCCGGAGCTTGGACGGGCGCGGCAGCAGCTGCAGCTGCGACGGCAGGCGGAACGGAAGGCACCCGGGCGGCCTCGGGCTTCTGCGGCATCACCGACGTGGGGCGCAGCGCAGCCTCGGCCTGGAACTCTTTCGGGGCGTTCTTCGGAAGTTCGGAGCCGCAACCGAGACAGAACTTGTAGTGGTCCTGATTTTCTTTGCCGCACTTAGCGCACTTGATCACGGATGCTCCTCCGAAGGACGGGTGCTCGCCCGGGAAGGGCAAGCTCTCGTAACCGCGCGATTATCTCCCGGTTCTCGATAGGGTCAACCAAGGTCGGGCAGTCGCTGGCGGACCCCTGCCCGACCTGCCTCGTGCTGCACCTTTTCGCGCGGCGAACGGAGGGTTCGAGCGGCGCCCGAGGGCTCGGGCCCCCGAGGCCACTTCAGGAAGCGAGCACGGCCAGCGCCCGACGCAGCTGCGAGGAGAGGTCCGTGAGCGGCTCCTCCGCCACGGCGCGCGCCGCGCGCTCGGCCTCGGCGGGCTTGTAGCCCAACCCCACCAGCGCCATGACCAGCTTGCCCGAGGCCTCACCCGGCGCGCCGCTGGCCGTCTGTGCATGGGGGACTGCGTGCTCGGCCAGCAGCTTGCCGCGCAGCTCGAGCACCAGACGCTCCGAGGTCTTCTTGCCGATGCCCGGCACCTTGGCCAAGCGCGCCGTGTTCTCCGCTTCGATCACGCGCGCCAACTCGGCCACGGGCAGCGCGCTGAGCACGGCGAGCGCCGTGCGTGGACCGACGTTGGGGACCTGGATGAGCTGCCGAAAGGCCTGGCGCTCGTCGAGCGACGCAAAGCCGAACAACTCGAGCGCGTCCTGGCGGAGGTTCGTGTGGACGTAGAGCGTGCTCTCCCCACCATCACTCGCCGCGCGCCCCAAGGTGCCCACCGGACACGTGAGCTCGTAGCCCACGCCATGCACATCGAGGAGCATGGCTCCCGTGGGCTCCTCGTGCACCACGCGCCCCGTCAGCCGACCGATCATGGGCTGGTTCTACAACCAGCGCGCGCGCTGGAGAACGACGGCGTCGATTGCCGTCGTTCAGCTCGGTCGGCGACGGAACTCGCCTGCGTCAATTGGCCAGAGCGCCCTGGTGGATCCAGCGGCGGATGGTCGTGCGATCGGCGTCGGAAAGCGGGAACTCGCCTTCCTTGCCGGTGTCGATTTGCGGCATGCCGTCGCCACACGACTTCTCGCACACCGAGTCCTCTTGAGCCTCGGTGTTGCCAGCGCAGGCCAGGCCGGCGTCGTTCTGGCAGCCGTCCACCTTCAGCATCAAGAAGCTGTTCTGCCAGTCGCCGGGCACGACGTTCTTCGTCCCCGCCGGTGCGACGGCCGAGTCCTTGCCGGTCAGATCGGCGACGATGTTCGCGAGCTCCTCGTCCGTTGCATCCGCTCCATCGGCCGGCCCCAGCTCGAGATCGGCCATCAAGTACCGGGCGGGCGGCGCGCCATGACAGAGGTTGTCGTTGCACGTGCGCTGGAAGATCGGGAACACGTCGGCCTTGAAAGAGACGACGGGGGTATCGAGGTCCACACCCGTCACGTCGACGGGGCAGGTATTCGCCGGCCCGCAGTACGGCTCCGTTGCGCCGTCGGCGTCTGCATCTGCGTCTGCCGAACCATCGGTATCGGCCGGATCGGAAGAGCAGCCGACCACGACCGCAGTCAGCGCGAGGGCGATGAGTGAGATTTTTGCAGGGGCGGTACGTGCGAGTTGGTGAAAGCGCATTACCATTCCAGTGTAGCAGGAATCGCTGTCGAGGGTACACCCCCTCGCTGGGCTAGCCTGTCTTTCCGGCTCTCTCGCCCCGAGCCGCGGGCCCATGGTAGCGGCAGCGAATGATCCGACCGGCCCTCGCCCCCCTGCTTCTCGTCCTTCCCTTCGCCGCAGCCTGTGGCGGCTCGGCGAGCGAGACCCCGCCCCCGGTCGAGCCTCCGGTGGAGCGGCTCCACATGGATGAAGAGGGAGAGCAAGCCGACGCGCCTGCTCAGAGCGATCCCGACGACGCGAAGCCCCAGTAACGGACCCGGGCTCGTACGCGGCTGAGCGACGAGTCGTCCCAGTCGGCGTTGGCGAGCCGAGTTCGGGCCCCGGCCCGACTGCACTCGCGACCACCAACCGAGCCTTCGACCATTCTCTGAAGCCACCCGCGCCGGCGCGACGCGTCGCGCCGAGCGCGTACGAGTGCGCGAACCGCGGCAGTACGGAGTTGCGAGAGCTGGGCGACGGCAAGCCGTCGACGGTTTACGCGTACGTCACCGTCGTTCGCTCGAGCCCAATCGCACGGCAGGTCATTGCCGCGGGCCGAACTCGAAGCGTTCGGCGACAATTTTCATCGTGGCCCAGAAGGCTTCCGGGTCGATTCCTCCCGTCAAGTCGAAACGAAATTCGACATGGTTGTCGGCTTCGCTGGCGACCGCCCCAAAACCGACCACCGTGGAATTGAGTTGATACGGGCCACCTTCAACGTGAAAGGACCGAACTCCACGAAACCGAAGTAGGGCGGGCTCGAACTTCTCGAGTGGCTCGAAGATACTGGAAGTCGGAGACTGCAGCAGTTTGCCTGAATGGAACTCGAGTAGGCATGTCTCCCCCACGTTGTCCAATACGAGCCTCTCGAGAACAGAATCGCCCAGGTACAGTTGTCCGAACTGTCTGATCACTTCATCTCGGCTCGTCATCGTGCGCCCTTCAGGATCGAATCCTCGCGCTTCTCGACGATCGCTCGTCCGCTCAGAACGTGCCCGACCACTGGAAGCCCGAATAACCGGGCGACACCACGGGTTGGAACGAGGTCTCCGGGCTCGGCGGGCTTTTCGCCCGTGCGCTCGGGCTGCTCGGCTCGGCGCTCCACAACAGGTACCAGACAATCCCGCCAGCCACGGCCACGCCGCCACCGACGATGGTCGCGAACGCCCCGAAGTTGCGCTGCTGCACGGCGTCGGTGGCCGCCTGCTGGTTCTCGGCCGCCGTGACATCCTGCGTCGGTGGGCAGACGTTGCTGGGCGGCGTCTGCCCGTCGGAGGGGCAGAGATCCTTGTAGTAGTCGACCTTGCTCTGGCCATCGACCCAGATGGGCACGCCGATGGCCGCCGCCAGGACGCCCGCGCCCGTCAGGTAGATGGGCCAACGAGGCTTGCCGCTGGAGGCCTCGCTCTCGGCCTCCGGCGCGGGCTCTTCCCGAGCAGGAGCCGCGGCAGGAGCCGCGGCGGGCGCTGCGGCGCCTGCGACGGGCGCGCGCTCTTCTTCCAGCTGGCGCTCGAGCGCGGCGATGCGCTTCTCGATGCTGGGTCGATCGGGTGACTCGGGGCGACGCTCGAGGAACGAGCGCAGAGCCCGAACTGCGTTGGCCTTCTGCCCGTCCAGCTCGTAGGCGCGCGCCAGATTCGTTAGCAATTTGACAGCAGTACAATCGCGCCGGAAGGCGTCCTCCCAGTAGAGGATCGCGCGGTCGTAGTCGGCTTCCTGGAACGAGACCTCACCGGCATCGAACGCACCCTTGGCGGCCGACACATCGTTCGGCGTGGGCTCGCGCGTGCAGGTGGGATAGGGCTTGGCTTCTGACTCGGCGGCGGCGGCCGAAAGCGGCACAAGAACCAGGAGGCCCAGCAGGCCCAGCACTCGGGACCAGTACGAAGTCGAAGAAGGCATCGATGAGAATTCCACGGGGCCCCGATGTAAGCGTTTCGACCACCGGTGTCGGGACGAGCCCAGCATAGGGGGGTTTGGCTCGGGACTCAGCCCCGTTTTCGTGGGTTGGACAGCCTCCGGCCCAGCGCCCGTGCGAGGGGCTTGTCCGACGCCTCCCCCTCGGGTCATCGTCTCCATCAGATGAGCTCGAAAGACTCCCCTCGGCTCTTTTCTTCCGGACGCCGCGCCTCACCAGGCCGCGCTGCTCGTCCCGGACACCGCGCGTCGACGGGCCGCACGGTTTGGCTGCGACGGCTCCTGCCCCTCTTGCTCACCCTGCTCTGGGCGCTGCAGGCCCAGGCTGCCGGCCCGAACCCGGCGATGGATGCCATTCGCCAACGCATGGATGAGGGCCAGGCGCTGTTCGTCGCGGGCAAGTACAAAGAAGCCGCCGACGTGTTCGAGCAGGGCTACGCCCAGCATCCCTACTCCGCGTTCCTCTTCAACGCCGGCGTTTGCCACCAGAAGCTCGGGCAGACGGACCAGGCACTGACTGCCTTCCGTACCTATCTGCAGAAGGATGCCAAGGCGCCCGATGCACCGCAGGTTCGCGAGCGCATCGCCAAGCTCGAGGCCTTGCAGGCGGCGCCGCCCGCCACACCCGGCACCCAGCCGACCCCACCCACCGAGACGCCGGAGGAGCAGAAGGCGACCATGAAGTCGCTGGTCGTGGTGGAAACCGAGCCAGGCGGCGCTCCGGTGAAGGTCTACCGCCGCACCGATCCGACCGCCGCGCCCTTCGGTCCCACGGGCACCACGCCCGGTTGGGAAATGGTCGCCGAGCGTCGCTCACCGACCGACTTCACCCTCGACGTCGGCCACTATCACATCGTCGTCGAGAAATACGGCGACTACAACAAGAGCGAGACCGACCTGGACGTCTCGCCCGGCCACGTTCACCAGTTCAAGGCCAACCTGTCGCAGGGCGCGTTCATGTCGTTCTTGCGCGTGCGCGCCAACGTGCCCGGCGCCTATCTGTTCGTCGATGATCCGGCCCGCAAAATTGCTTGGGGGCGCGCCCCGTACGGCGAGCTGATTGCCCCCGGCAAGCACGAGATCGCCGTGGAGGCGCCCGGCTTCGAACCCCTCGTCACCCAGGTCGAGATGGAGGCCGGTGAGCAGAAGGAACTCGAGCTCGAGCTGGTCCGCCTGGGCTTCGGCGTGGTGCGTGTGGACTCGAACGTGCCCCAAATCTCCGTGTGGGAGGCCGGCAAGCCCCTCGGCACCTGGAAGAAGGGCGACGTGGCGCTCGAGCTGAAGCTGTCGAGCGGCGCGCACGAGCTGTCGATCGTCTCGGACGGCTACAAGGATCTGCGCACGACGGTGGAGGTCCCGCGGGGCCAGGTCCTACCGCTGCGCGCCGAGATGATCCCCAGCTACCCACGCGGAACCGCCTGGGCCCAGGCCATCATCGCCGCCGGCCTGATTGGCGCGAGCACCTACTTCGCCGTCGAGTCCAACCGTCTGAACGACGAGCTGGTGGCCGAGCGCGCCGCCGGCAACCTCTCTCCTACCGATCCGCGCCTGGACCAGGGCTTCTGGTACTCCGTCGGCGCCGATGGCGGCTTCGCGCTGGGCGCGCTCTTCGGCGGCTTGTCCATCTACAACTTCGTGCGCGATCCCTACCCCGAGTCGACCCTGCGCAAGGGCAAGCGCAAGGAGTTCGAAGACCAACGAGGCACGCCCGGCGAGGCCCCCTCGACCCCCCACACTTCCCAGGGAGCCGCACGATGATGCGCCACGATGAGCTCGTCCGAAGCTCGACCGCTCCGCGCGCAGCGCGCCCACGACGCTCGGCTTTCGCTCGCCTGACCTTGCTGAGTCTGGGCGGCCTGAGTCTGCTCACGGCCTGCGCTTGGGATCGCTTCGATCAGCTGCGTGCCAACCCGCCCGTCGAGAGCCTCGACAAGCAAACGGACCGCGCCCGTGGTTTCGGGCAGGCCGTCGCGACGACGCGCCTGGGCGAGACGGTCATGGCCATCGTCTCGGGCGGCGCCGGCAGCGATCCGGCGTCGGCCTACACGCTCGGCTCGCGCGAGAACCCGCAGCTCGATCCCTACGACGACGACCACTGCCTGCCATCGCCGGCCGGCAAGATCTGCGCGGTGATCGAGCAGCCGGCCGCGCTCGCCCAAGGCCGCGCCGGCGGTGAGTCGCGTGACTTGTGCTTCGTCAGCGGCTTCGGCAAGGCCGGCCAGGACTTCGGCCTGTGGACGCGCTGCATCGACTTCTTCGAAGACGTCTACCCGGTCCCGACCGATCTGGAGGACGACTTCGTCACCCCGCTCCTGGCCGGGCAGCGCCTGCCCGAGCTGCGGCTCGCCACGGATCGCACGGACGAACCGGTGATGTTGGCTGGCTCGGGCAAGCTGCGGCGCGCCTGGGTCTACGCCCCGCTGCTCGACACGCCCATCGACGTGACGCCCAACGGCACGGCGGCAGCCGGCTTCGGTCACACGGTCGCGGTGTTGCGGACCGACACCTCCACGCTGCTGGCGGTGGGCTCGAGCGAGGCCAACTCGGTGTGGCTGTTCTCCTTCGACGGCACGACGGTCGAGCCGCTCGGTTGCAGCAGCGGGCCCGATGGCTTCGGTGAGGTGCTGGCCGCCGGCGACACGAACGGTGATGGGGCGCCGGACCTGGCCGTGACGGCGAGCGATGGCGTTCACGTATTGGACGGCGCGGCGTTGGCTGCGCTCGCCCCCAGCGCCGAACCGGCCTGCGCCGAAGGCGCCTTCGCCGAACTGGTGCGGCTGACCTGCGCGACCAACGACGACACGCCGAGCTGCGGTGGCTCGAACTTCGGCCACGCCTTGACCGTCGCCGATCTCGACGGAGACGGCACGGGCGAGATCGTGGTCGGCGCGCCCAACATGACCGTGCGCGACGTGGAGTCGGCTGGCGCAGCGTTGGTCTTCGACGCGTCGGGGAAGCACCTCGACACGCGGATCGTCTCGGATGCGACCGCCGGTGCGAATTTCGGTAGCTCATTGGCGGCTGCCAGCCAAGGCGAAGAAGGCGCAAATGGTGCGCGTGACATCCTGGTGGTCGGCGCACCGGGCGCCCAACGCACCAATTTGGTCTATTGCGCCACCGTCACGAGCACTGACATCTCCGTGCGCTGCGAGTAACGTCGGCGGCGCGCCTCGATAGGGGCGTCCGAGGGCCCATGATTGGAGACAAAAAGCAGATCCTGATCGCCGACGACGAACCCAACCTGCGCCGCGTGCTGGGCGCACAGTTGAGTCGCGACGGCCACGAAGTGCACCTGGTCGAAGATGGTGGCGAGGCACTCAAGTGCCTCCAGGAAAACCACATCGACCTGATCGTCACCGACCTGAAGATGCCAGTGCTCGACGGCATGGGCCTCCTGCGCAAGGCGCTGGAGATGGACCCGGGCATGCCAGTCGTCATGATCACGGCTCACGGCACGGTCGACAACGCGGTCGAGGCCTTGAAGACGGGCGCCTTCGACTACATCACCAAGCCGTTCGACCAGGACGAGCTGCGCACCATCGTCAAGAAGGCGCTCACCACCCGCGACCTGTCGGCGCGCGAGGCCTCACCGGCGGAGGCCGGCTCCGACTCGCGCTTCGGCTTGGTCGGACAGAGCGCCGCCATCCAAGAGGTCTACTCGGTCATCGATCGAGTGGCGGACTCGCCCACCACGGTGCTGGTCACCGGCGAGAGCGGAACGGGCAAGGAGCTGATCGCCCGTGCGCTCCACGATTCGTCGAGTCGGAGGGGTCGGCCGTTCATCAAGGTGAACTGTGCCGCCATCCCCCGCGACCTGATCGAGAGCGAGTTCTTCGGCCACGAGCGCGGCGCCTTCACCGGCGCGGTGAGCTCCAAGCCGGGCCGTTTCGAGCTGGCCAGCGGCGGCACGCTGTTCTTGGACGAGATCGGGTCGATCCCGCTGGAGACGCAGGTGAAGCTGCTGCGCGCCCTGCAAGAGGGCGAGTTCGAGCGCGTCGGCGGCGTACGCACCATCAAGGTGGACGTGCGCCTGGTCGCGGCGACCAACGCCGATCTCAAGAAGCAGATCGAGGAGGGTTCCTTCCGCGATGATCTCTTCTACCGCCTGAACGTGGTGAGCGTGCGCCTGCCGGCGCTGCGCGAACGCGCCGGCGACATCCCGCTGTTGGTCGATCACTTCGTGGCCAAGTTCAACGAGCGCCTCGGCAAGCGGCTGACCGGCGTGCAGCCCGACGCGTTCGCCGTGCTGTCGGCCTACAACTGGCCCGGCAACGTGCGCGAGCTGGAGAACGTGATGGAACGGGCCGTGCTGTTCGCGGACGGCGACCGCATTTCGGTGGAGCACCTCCCGCCCGAGCTCGTCCAGTCGGGCGGCGGCACCGTGGGCCAGTCGGGCGACAAGTCCGCAGCCGACGTGGGCCTCAAGGAGCAGGTGCGCGCAGCCGTCAGCCAGCTCGAGCGGCAGCTGATCCAGCGCGCGCTCGATCAGATGAACTCCAACGTGACCCACACGGCCCGACTCTTGAAGCTGTCCCGCAAGGGCCTGCAGCTCAAGATGAAGGAGCTCGGCTTGCGCGAGCCTGCGCGAGGTTCGGGCAAAGACGAGAGCGAATGATTCGGTCGGGGTTCGGCGCCCTTCCGGGGCGCAGCGCCCCTCCTGGAGCCCGATCGGGGCGCCGGCTCGGCCCAGGCTCGAGCCCGGCGCTGAGAGCGAGTCTGACGTTGGCGATGCTGGGGCTACAGCTCGCCGCGTGTTCTCGTCAGCCGAGTGGAGGTGACGGCGAGGCCAACCGCGCCTCGCCCTCCGGCTCGGCCGCGCCATCGCCCGGTGGACCTCCGCTCGGGCCCCCGCCCGACGGCCCCGCGCCTCGCGTCGGCATGGCCTTCATCCCGCCGGGCGCGCTCGTCGTCGGCACGCCTCGCGACAAGCGACCGCGTCGACCCGATCGTGAGCTGCCCGGCGAGCAGGTGATGCTCGAGGGCTTCTACATCGACCAGCTCGCCTACCCGAACGAAGAGGGAGCGATCCCGCTGACCAACGTCACGCGCGACGAGGCCGAGCTGCTCTGCCACGAGCGCGACAAGCGGCTGTGCAGCGAGCTGGAGTGGGAGCGAGCGTGCAAAGGCCCGGACAACCGCACGTTCGAGTACGGCGAGTCCTACCGGGAGTCCACCTGCGAG
>DATIDO010000362.1:0-4647 GCA_035456245.1 Polyangiaceae bacterium | reverse complement strand
AGCCTGGTGACCGCGGTCGATCGTTTCGTCGTCGCGCACGACGAAGCTCCCAACGCTTTCGAGACCCCCGAGGTAGCAGCATGGCTCGCTGCTCGGGGCCACGGCGGACCTCACCCCGCCTTCGATGCCAGCGAGCTGCGCAGCGACGGTCGGAAGCTCGGGCTCGGCTCGAGCGCTGCCATCCTGGCCGCCTCGGCACTCATCGTGCTCGGCCCCGGGGCCCCCGAGCTCGCCGAGCCGGCCCGGCTGTTCCCGTCCCTGCGGGAAGCCCACCGACGCGCTCAGTCGGGGGGTAGCGGTATCGACGTAGCCGCCGCTTGGTTCGGGGGGACGCTCAGCGCGCGCGTCTCGAGCAACGGCGAGCTGGCGCTCGAGCCCTCCAGCTTGCCGCCCGACTTGCACTTCGAGGTGTGGTCGCTCGGCGAACCCAGCTCCACGCGAGACTTCGTGGCCCGCGTGTTCGCCGTCGAGCACGATGCGCCCGACGCCTTCGCTCACGCCATGGGGGCACAGTCGGCCGCGGCCGAACGGGCGTCGCAGGCAGCGGCCAAACAGGATGGCGCGGAATTCGTCGAAGCGCTCCGCCAGCAGGCCAGCGCGCTCGAGACGCTGGGCAAGTTGGCTGGTGTTCCCATCGTCGTGCCCGCGGCCAGCGAGCTGTCGCGCCACTTGCCGAGCGGCGCGGCCTTTTTGCCTTCGGGCGCAGGCGGCGGCGACGTCAGCTTGTTCGTGGCCCCCGAGCCCAGCCCGCCGGCCTGGCGCGACCGCGCCGCGTCGCTGGGTCTCAGCCTGGTTCCGTTGACGCTCGGAGCACCCGGCGCCCGATTCATCGATTGAGAGCACACATGGTCAACTCGCGCATCGCTGGCTTCTACCAACTGTCCGTGGCCGAACGGCGGGCGCTCGTCGCGCTCGAGCTGAACCTCGACGTCGCCGAGCTGAGCGCCAAGTTGGAGCGCGGCGGGCTGGACGCTGCCCGGGCGGACAAGGTCATCGAGAACGCGCTGGGCGTCTATGCTCTGCCCTTCGGCGTAGGCCTCAATTTTCGCCTGAACGGCCGCGACTTCCTGGCCCCCATGGTCGTCGAGGAGCCGAGCGTCGTGGCCGCCGCCTCCAACGCGGCCAAGATGATCCGCGCGGGCGGCGGCTTCGAAACGCAGATGAACGACCCGCTGCTCGTCGCGCAGATCGAGCTGCGCCGCGTGCCCGACGAGACCCGCGCCCGAGCGGCCCTGGCCGAGCGACGCGACGAGCTGCTGCAGCGCGCCAACACGGCGCTGGCGAGCTTGGTGCGCCGCGGCGGTGGTGCTCGCGATATCGAACTGCGACGCCTCGCCGAGGGGCATTTCGTCGTCCACCTGGCCGTCGACTGCTGCGACGCCATGGGTGCCAACCTGGTCAACACGGCGGCCGAGGCGCTCGGTGACGAGCTGGCCCGACTCTGCGAAGGCGAGCTCGGTCTCTGCATCTTGAGCAACTTGAGTGATCGCCGGCTGGCCACGGTGCGCGCGCGTATCCCCGTCGCCGCCTTGGTCGGGGCACTGCCCAACGCCGACGGCACGCAGGTGGCGGATGGCATCGAGGCCGCTTCGCGCTTCGCAGAGCTCGATCCCTACCGCGCCGCGACTCACAACAAGGGTGTGATGAACGGTGTGGACTCGGTGGTGCTGGCTACCGGCAACGACTACCGGGCCGTCGAGGCCGGCGCGCACGCCTACGCGGCGCGCTCGGGCCACTACTCGCCGCTCGCCACCTGGCGCCGGGTGGGAGCCGAACTGCACGGCGAGCTGACGCTCCCCCTCGCGCTCGGCATCGTCGGCGGCACGCTCCGCGTGCACGAAGGCGCGCGGCTCGCCCTGGCTTTGGCTGGCGTGTCGTCGGCGAGCGAACTCTCGCAGCTGTGCGCGGCGGTCGGCTTGGCGTCCAACCTGGCGGCGCTCCGCGCCCTGTCGACGGAAGGCATCCAGCGAGGACACATGTCCCTCCACGCTCGCTCGCTGGCGGTCTCCGTCGGAGCCCAGGGCGACGAGGTCGAGAAGACGGCGCGGGCCCTGATGGAAGGCGGCGAAATCACGCAGGATGCCGCGGCGCGCTGTCTGCTCGCCGTGCGCGAGGCCGCCCCTCGCGAAGGCTGAGCCCCCGGTCGGCCGCCCTTTCTTGGCCGAATTGCCTTGAAAGGACAGGCCTGTGCTGGTTGGGTTCCGCACTGCCCATGCAACGCTTCGATCCGCAGACCGTGCTGCGCCCCGAGCTCGGCGAGCTGAAGGCCTACACGCCCCATTTGGGCACCTACGAGGTGCGCCTGGACGCCAACGAGGCCCCGCCCCTGCTGGGCGCGCCCGCCAAGAAAAAGCTGGCCGAGGCGGCCGCCAAGACGGCCTGGCACCAGTATCCCGACGCCGGACAGAAGGATCTGCGCAAGGCCATCGCCAAGCGCATGGGCGTCAAGCCGAACCAGGTGATCGTGGGCGTCGGCAGCGACGAACTGATCACGCTGCTGCTGACCGTCGCATCGCGCGCCAAGGCCCGTGCACCCGCCCCCACGGTGCTGACCACCACGCCGACGTTCGTGATGTACCGCCTGAGCGCCCGCATCCGCGGTCAGCGAGTGATGGAGGTCCCGCTCGACGCGGATTGGGATCTCGACGAGGCAGGCATGCTGCGAGCCATCGACATGGCGCAGCCCAACGTCATCTTCATCGCCAGTCCCAACAATCCGACCGGCACGATGGTCACCCGCTCCCGGCTGGAGACGGTGATCGAAGCGGCCAAGAGCTCGATCGTGGTCGTCGACGAGGCCTACGTGGACTACGCCGACCAGCATCAGCTCGATCTGCTGGAGAAGTACGAGAACGTCGTCATCCTGCGCACGCTCTCGAAGATCGGCTTCGCGGCCCTGCGTATCGGCTGGTTGGTCGGCAGCGCGGCGCTTGTGGCCGAGCTCGACAAGGCTCGCCTGCCCTACAACTTGCCCACGGTTTCGCAGACCCTCGGCACGTTGGTGTTGGAAGAGCTGGGCGACGACATTTCGCACATCTGCAGCTACGTGAAGCAGGAGCGAGCCAGGTTGACGACTCAGCTGGCGACGATCCGTGGCGTGACCGTCGTGCCCAGCCAGGCGAACTTCCTTTGGCTGAAGCTCGACGTCCCCTCCGGTGACGTGTTCACCCGCTTGGGCAAGCTGGGCGTACTGGTGCGCAGCTTCCATGGGCGCGGTGGCCGGCTCGAACAGTGCTTGCGCGTGACCGTCGGCACCAAAGAGCAGAACGATCGCTTCATCGACGCCCTGCGCGAGGCGCTCTGAGCAAGACCGTGCGCCCGGCGACCGCTGCGCCGCTCGGCGCACGGCCGAGCCACGCACTGGCGAGGTTCGCACTACCGAGCCCCACACAGCTGGGTCTCACGCAGCTGGGTCTCACATTGCTGGGTCTCACTCTATTGGGCGCCTGCGCAGCGCCCACGAAGTTCGAGCGCCGGGACGGGAGCCTCGTCTACAACGCGCGCCCGGTGCCTCCGCAGGCCTATTCGGCTTATCTGCGAGGCTTGCGCGCGGAGCGGCAGGGCAACGCGGCGGCCGCCGAGCGCGCCTACACCGAAGCAACTCGAGCCGATCCAGCAGGCGGCGCAGCTTGGGCGGCGCTCGGGCGGCTCGCTTGCCCCGAGTCGCCCGAGCGAGCCGAGCGCTGGTTCGACGAAGGACTGGAAGCGGCGGCGGAGCCTGCCCCCATTCACGTGGCCCGCTCGAACTGCCACCGGTCGAGGGGCCACTGGGCAGAAGCAGTCGCGGACGCCCAGAGCGCCGTGGAACTCGCGCCGCTCGATCCGGCGGCCGCCGAGGCACTCGCCGACGCATTCGAAGGCCAAGGCGACGCGAACCGCGCTCGTTCGGTCCGACTGGCGAGCAAGCAGCTCGCCGCCGCCCGCGGACGAGCAACGAGCGCTCCGACTCGGCCGGAGGACTCGACCGGTGACTGGACTTCGGTCGATCGTGCTCTGGCCCGAGGCGAACTACGGGCGGCCCGTCGCGCTGCTCCCGATGGGTGCACCCCCGGTTTGCTCGCTTTGCGCGCATTGGCGCTCGGGCAGGCGCAGCTGGCCGCCGAACAGGCCCAATGGGTGCTGCGCGCGGATCCGGAGCAGATCGACGCCCTGCTCACGATCTGGCTCCTCGCTCGCTCCGACGAACCCCACGGCACGACGCCACAGCCAGCTCGGGAGCTCCCGCTCCAGCCCGCGTTCGACGAGGGCACGCCCAGCCCGCTCGGCCTGTTGCTCTTCGCTCGCTACCTGCAACGCCAGGTCGGCGACTCGGCGAGCGCGCTCTTCCTCCAGCAGTGGGGCCCCTTGCCGCCACTCGACGCCGTCGAGAGCGCCGTGGCCGATGGGCTCACGCTGGCGAAGCCGAGCGCCACGCGCCTCACGCTCTGACGCCACGAAGGGCCCGCGAAGGGCCCGCAACGAGCCGCTTCAGCGCCCCGTCGTGGGCTTCTTGGCGAACTCGGCTGCGCTGAAGGCGAGCTCCAGATCCAGCTCGACGGGTTGCCCCGCGACGACCTCGATCTCCCGCTCCACGATCGTCTCCGTCTGCGGCAGCATCGCACTGACACGCGCCTTGCCCACCGGGATCCCCTGGATTTCGAAGCGGCC
>DATIDO010000361.1:0-3597 GCA_035456245.1 Polyangiaceae bacterium | reverse complement strand
CGCTGCTCCGTCGCTCGCGGCAATGCCATCCGCCGCAGTGTCACCTTCAGCAGTGTCCCTCGCGGCCATGTCCCCCGCGAGGCGTGGGTGCATCTCACGTCCCTCGAGCACCCAGAAGGCCGCGTCGGTGCTGGCTTCGAGCAGCTCGTGAACGACGCCCTGCGGCAGGAGGATACACTCGCCCGGTTCGACCACGAGGCGCACGTCACCCACGCGATAGGTGAGGCGGCCAGCAACGACTAGGTTCACCTCGAACGCATCGTGGGTGTGGGGCGGCATGCGCGTGGCGATGGCGCTGCTGAACCACACTCCCAGGCGCGATTCGTTCGAGCTTCGCAGGACGTCCACGGCAGCGTGAGCTTAGCAGGAGGCGTGTTTCCGCTGGGGCCGCCGAACGAATGGCAGCTGGGTGGAAAATTTCCGGCGCGCGTGCCACGGGCGAGCCGGAAGGCTGAGCCCCGCGCGCCCAGAGCGACAAAAACCGAGAAGATTCGGGCGCCGCTCTGGAGTTGGCTTCCCGCATGCTTCGTCGCGGCTCGATCGTCTCGCTCCTCGTCCCCGGCCTTTGCCTGCTCGCCGCCTGCGACGACGGCTCGGGGGGAGGTGACCTCGGAGCAGGTGGTGCGGCCAGTGGAGGCGGTGCGGCGGTCGGCGGTTCTCCGAGCGCGGGTGGAACGGCGAGCGGGGGCTCGTCGAACCCCGAGCTGCCCGAGCCGGACGACGGGGTCGCTCCGGAGCGGGAAGGCTTCACCCTGCTCTGGCACGACGGCTTCGACACGCTCGACAGCTCTCGCTGGCAGGCCGGGACCCACACCTTCACCGAGAACGCCGCTCAGTTCGGTGCCGAGCAGGTGAGCGTCGCCGAAGGCTACTTGAAGTTGTCGCTGGTGC
The DNA here is from genome assembly GCA_035456245.1 of Polyangiaceae bacterium. GTDB lineage: Bacteria > Myxococcota_A > Polyangia > Polyangiales > Polyangiaceae > NIC37A-2. The sequence continues at coordinate 2,706 of DATIDO010000361.1, read as the reverse complement.
CGCTGACGACGCCCAGTGCGGAGAACCGGCAGTTGGGCGGCGCCGAGCTGCGCACGCTCGAGTCTTTCGGCCATGGCCGCTTCGAGACCCGCGCGCGCTTCGCTTCGGGCAGTGGCGTCGTCAGTTCGATCTTCACCTACTACGACCATTGGGCAGATGCCTCGTTGCCCGAGAATTGGAACGAGATCGACGTGGAGTTCCTGGGCAAGGACAACGCTGGTGTTCAGTTCAACGTCATCCACTGGAACGCCCAGAACCAGCGCACCACCCACGAGAAGCACCACGGGACCGGCTTCGACCCTTCCGCGGAATTTCACGACTACGCCATCGAGTGGCTTCCCGACGTGGTGCGCTTCTACGTCGACGAGCAGCTGGTGCACGAGCAGACCGACGCCATTGCTCAGTTCCTCACCCTCGATCAGAAGCTGATGATGAACGTCTGGGCGGTGATGGATACGCCAGCCCTCGAGGCCTGGGCCGGCAAGTTCGAGTCGAGCTCGCTGCCGACGGCGGCCTACTACGACTGGGTACGGGTCTATTCCTACGACGGGCCCTGAGGCTCTCGCGGTAGGTCGGCGCGCGGCAGGTCGGCGCGCGGCAGGTTTGCGCTGGGCCCTTCAGCGCTGGACCCTTCAGCGCGGTGCCCTTCAGCGCGGGGCCAGATCGACCGTTGGGAGGCCGATCCAGCGCTGGTTCTCGGAGAGAAAGGGCTGCGTCACGGGCGCGGCGCCTGGAAAATCGAAGCGGATCACCTGCTGTTGGCTCGGGTACACGACGAGATCGTAGCGACCCTCGGCCCGCGTGTAGGTGTAGCCCAGCTCCGGGTGGTCCTCGATGCTGATCCGCACGCCAGGCAAGGGCTTGCCGTCTACGCCTCGAACGGTTCCGAAGATTGCTGCGGTGCCCAAGCCGAGACCAGGCTTCACGTTGCGCTGCAGGGGGTTCTCACCAATGAACACCATGGCCGTCATCTCGACCATCGTGCTGGCCACGGTGCGGTCGAGAGGTGGAGCTGCAACGCAGTCGCCACCGGGGCTTTGGCAGTTCGGATCTTCGCAGTCCTTTCGTCCGTCTTGGTCGTTGTCGAGGGCGTCGATGCAATTGCCCTCCTCCCAAACGTCCGGATCCGCCGCTTTCCAGGCCGGAGGGGCCGCCGAGCCCGCCTTCGTGGCCGTGGCGGGGCTGGCCGTAGCGCTCGCCGGCTCCGATCGCCGTGAGGGCTCTGCAGCGGAGGGCTCTGCAGCGGAGGGAGACGTTGCTGCGCAACCCATCGCGCAGCTCAGCAGCACCAGCGTTGGCAGGAGGTAGGACCGTGGCGAGAGGAAGAGCGGACGCCCGTCGTGGCGCCAAGGGTCGAGCGAAGTCACGAGAGCGGATGGTAGCGGCTCGGTAGTCGTCTCGGTAGTCTCGCCCTGGACCGAGGACCGGGGACCGAGGACAGGACCAAGGACCAGGAACGGAAGGGCGGGGGCAGCATGTTCGAGGTGCGGAAGACACAACACGTCTTGGCGGTGAACGATCTGGATGCTGCCGAGGCGTACTTCATCGACAAGCTCGGCTTCACCCTGAAGGCGCGCATCGGTGGATGGTCCTTCCTCAATCTCGATGAGTTTCACCTCATGGTGGGCCACTGCGAGGGTGAAATGCTGGCCCGCGACACGCGGAATCACTCCTATTTCGCTTACGTGAACTGTCGCGACATCGACGCTCTGTATGCCCAGTACCTGGCATCGGGCGCCGAGTTCACCCAACCGATCGCCGACAAGCCCTGGGGGCTCCGCGAGTTCGGCGTGGTGACGCCCGAGGGCCACCGCATCATGTTCGGCCAGCCCATCGACGAGCCTGTGGCTGTCTCCGACGAGTCCAGCTAGAGCGCGTTTCTCGAGGACCGGTGACGAATCGACGAGTGATCCACGGCGATGGCTTGGCCTGGTTGCGCGAGGCCAACCTGGGCCCCGAGCACGCACTCGTGACCTCGTTGCCGGATCGCTCGGAGCTCGACGTCGATCTGGCCACGTGGCGCCAGTGGTTCTTGGACGCCGCCGAGTTGGTCCTCCGGCAGACTCATCCGCAGGCCGTAGCCATTTTCTACCAGACCGACGTGAAGGACTCGGGTCTCTGGATCGACAAGGCCTTTTTGGTCCAGACGGCAGCCGTGGCCGCCGACGTGGGGCTGCTCTTTCACAAGATCGTGTGCCGTGTGCCCGCCGGGCGCGTGAGCTTCGGCAGGCCGGCCTACGCTCATCTGCTCGCCTTCTCGGCGGGATTGCGTCTGACTCCCGCGCAGGCGTCGGCAGACGTTCTGCCGGAGTTGGGTCACATGACCTGGTCGCGGGCGATCGGTAGCGCGGCGTGCACCGCGATCTGTCGATTCTTGCTGACGCACACGAACAGCCGCGTCGTGGTCGATCCGTTCTGTGGTCGAGGCACGATTCTGGCTGCGGCCAACGCTCACGGGCTCGATGCAGTTGGCGTGGAGCTGGCACGAAAGCGCGCGGAGCTCGCGCGGCGATTGATCTGGAAGGTCGACGTCGGCTCCGTGGAGTGAGCCCCGCGGTCCGCGAGGTCAGCGATGCCCGAGGGGTCCCCTCAGGACCAGCCGTGACGCGCCTGCGTGACCGCTCCTGGCAGCAGGTCCAACTTCGAGCCGCCTAGGGCCGAGGAGAGCCAGGGCACGGCCGATGCGGTGTCGTCGAACACGCGCAT
>DATIDO010000360.1:0-2393 GCA_035456245.1 Polyangiaceae bacterium | reverse complement strand
ACGTTGGGGCTCGAGCCGAAGTCGATTGCCTTCCTGGTGCTCACCTTCGTGACGGGAGGATTGACGTTGGGCCGAGGTACGACGACGGCGCTTCAGGGATTGAATCACCTGACGCTGCTGATTGCGTTCCTGGCCTTCTCGTTCATCCCCTGACAGGGCGAAGCGGGCGAGCGATTCGCGCGGAGCGTCCTCAGAACGTGCCGTTCACGCTGGCGAGCGCGCCACCGGGACGCGGGGCGACGCCGACCTGGACCGGACTAGTCGTGTCGCGCGGCCCCCAGAAATACCAAGCGACGGCCGTCGTCACGCCAGCAATGCCCACGCCGAGGCCGACGTTGGCCAGAACGTAGTCGAGCTTCACGGCATCAATCTGCTCTGGCGTACATCCTGGCGAGCACGTCTCCAGCCCGGTCTCGCCGCTGCGCGCCGCCGTCCCGAAGCCAATCAGCGCACCGAAGCCCGCCAGGCCGACACCGCCGAACACGTAGACCGGCCAGGTGGGAGCCGCGCTCGTCGGTTCGGCCGCCGGAGCCGCCACGGGCGCCGGGGTGGTCGGCTTCGGGGGATGCAGGACCACGCGTACTTCCTGATCGTGACTGCCGTCGGCCACCGAAAACTCGACGTCGGCTGGCTCGTGATGGGTCCACTCGACGTGCACTCGATGGCTGCCTGGATCCAGCTCCACTGCGCGGCCCGTGTTGGCGCGCAGGGGCTCGCCGCCGTCCAGGATCACCCGTGCCTCGTCGAGGGGCTCGCCGTCGGCGCTCTCGACTCGGATGATCACGCTCGGCACCGCGGCTTCGACCTCACTCAGCCAGCGCGTGCAGTCGGTACGGATGACGCGGTGGCAGGTCTTGTTCGAACACTCGCGCAGGAGCTCGCGTGACTGCCGCAGACGCCCGTCGCGCCGCGCCTCCTGAGCCGTCTCGTAGGCGCTCACGCACGCATTCGAGTTGGGGGCAGCTCGAGCCGCCGTCGTCGCGAAGAAGCAGGCAGCGAGCCAGCTCCAACGGACGGAGCGCACGTTCGAGCGGCCGAGGGGGGTCACATGCATTGGGGTTTGAAGCGGCGGATGCCGCTCGCGTCGACGAAGGTGGGGTTGGCGCAGGGCGAGGACTTGGCCGTCGAGGTGCTGGCCTTGGGGGCGACCTTGGTTGCCGTGGGCGTGCTGGCGGTCGGAGTGGGTTTGCTGGTCGCAGTCGGCGTCTCGCTCGCAGCGGGAGTCGGCGTGGCGGGTAAGGGAGCTGCAGGCAAGGGCGCATTGGGTGACGGCGCGGCAGGCGACGGCGCCGCAGTGGGCGCCGCAGCGGCGGCAGCAGGCGCGGGCGCAGCGACAGGCGCCGCAGCAACGGGGGCAGCGGCCGCGACGGGTGAGCTAGCGGGAGGAGTATCCTCCGCCTGCAAACGCCCCAAGGAGAAGGCGAGCGCCAGCGCACCGACGCCCAAGACACCCAGCGCGACCGGCAACTTGCGGGAGCTGCGGGCCGCCTGGACGTCGAGCGTCGACGCGGTGTTCATCTGCGTCGCTGCGTCCGTGCGCAATACGTTGGGGACGGGGGTGATGCGCGCCAAGTCGGAGCGCGACAACTCGCCGCTCCCCGAAGCTCCATCGCGCCAGCGTTCGATCGACCCGAGCACGCCTGCTCGCTGGCGCAGTGATTCGCCCGCCAGCCCCTCGAGCCAAGCACCCAGCTCGTGTGGGGAGGCCACGCCCAGCACGCCTTCCAGCTCGAGCGCGAACTCCCGAGCGGTGGCATGACGGGCCCGACGATCCTTCGACAGCGCCCGCATCACCACCCGATCCAAGCTGCGCGGGATCTCCGGGCGGGCCGAGCTGGGTGGTGGGAACTCTTCGTTCAGGATCTGCTGCAACGCCGAGGCGGCTCCGCCCGTAGCGCCGATCAGGCGCTTGCCGGTGAGCATCTCCCAGCACACCACGCCAGCGGCGAACACGTCGGTCCGTCGATCGATGGGCTGCCCGGTGATCTGCTCGGGCGACATGTAGCGCAGCTTGCCCTTGATCTTGCCTTCGGCCGTCGAGTGCATCTGCTCGGCCGCCTTGGCTACACCGAAGTCGAGCACCCGCGCGACGCCGTCACGCCCCAGCATGATGTTCTGAGGCGAGACGTCGCGGTGGACGATATCGAGAGGAGCGCCCTCCTCGTCCTTGGCGTCGTGCGCGGCGTGGAGGCCGTGCAGCGCGCCGCAGACGATGCCGGCGACCTTGTCCATGGGCAGACTCTGTCCGCGCGCGCCAGCCCAGCGCATCAGCTCGCTGACCGTCTCACCCTCGATGTACTCCATGACCAGGAGCAACTCGCCGTCCTCGGCAATGACGTCGAGAGTAGGGACCACGTGCGGGTTGCGGATGCGCGAGGCCAAACGCGCCTCGT
>DATIDO010000359.1:0-2275 GCA_035456245.1 Polyangiaceae bacterium | reverse complement strand
ACTCACGATGACGCTCGGGGCTGGTCGCTGGGGGCTGGTCCGCAAGGGGCGGATGGGGTTCCCCCGACGCGAAAGGGCACGGACCCTGCCATGTGCAGCCGCGCCGGTCAAATTGGCTCGGAACGGCTGGTGAGTTCGGTTGGCGCGGGCAAATGCCGCGCTCAGAGAGCCCCGCCCACCCAACGCTCTTCGTCCACGGCGTCGAGCGTCGAGCGCAAGTCGTGGGCCGGTTCGTACCCCAAGGTTCGTCGGGCCAGGCCGTCGTCGACCATGCAGACGTAGCGGATGAAATCGAGTTCGGGCGCGGGGAAGCGGCTCATCCCGAGCAAGAACAACCCGCTCAAGCCGCCCTTGGCCAGGCTGTAGGGGACGGGCATGGTACGGCGTCCCAACAACTCGAGGGCGCGAGAGAGCCGCACGGCCGGAGGCCCCGCCACGTTGAAGATGCCCCGCACACCCGGAGCCAGGGCGCGCTCGATGGCCGTGACGACGTCGTCTTGGTGAACCGCCTGAACCATCGGATCGAACCCCATCAACGTGGGCACGACCGGCAAGCGCAGGTAGTTGCTGGGGGCATTGCGCACCGTGCCCAGGATGTTGGCCGGGCGCAGGATGACGGTCTCGGTGCCGGGCAAGCGCCAGAAGGTCGACTGAGCGAGCAGATCGAGCTCGACCAAGCCATGCATCTCGCTGAAACGCCCACCGGCCAAGAGCGGCGCCGACTCGCTCAGGAACTGCGCGTTCTCCGGGCGCGGGCCGTAGGTGTTGGCGCTCGAAAGCACCACGATTTTCGGGATTTCGAAGCGCTCGGCGTACTCGAGCACCCGCTGGAAGGCGAGCAGGTTGTTGGCGTGCGTGTCGCTCCGCTTCGCCCGGGGATCATGGACCACCCCCAGGTGCACGATGGCGCCGAGGTCGCCACGACGAAACACCTGGCGAGCGCCGCTGCGCTGCGGATCGAAGGCTTCGTGCTCGACATCGATCGGAAGCCCTCGCGCCGACTTTCGATCCAACCCGACGACCTTGCGCGTACGATGGAGACGCCGCACCAGGCGACGCCCCAAGCGCCCCGCGAATCCAGTCACCAGCACCGCTCCTTCGCGCAAGCGATCCATCAGAAGAACAGGCTCTTTCTCTCGACCAAGGCGCGGTTCAGCATGTCCTGGATGGTCTGCTTCACCAGCCAGACCTTGTCGGCGATCACCATGTCGTCGTCGTTGGGGTCACCGTAGAAAGTCAGCGGTTCACCGAAATAGATCCGGTACTTCATGGGCAGCGGTAGCTGCCCGCCTGGCACCAATACCTGCGGCACCACGGGGAAAACCGGCGTCCCGAGCAGCTTGGCAGCCCACTCCAGGTTGCCGAAGTTCAGGTACTGCTCCTCGGCGCCCACCACTGCGATCGGCACGATCGGCGCGCGCATCTCGATGGCCAGGCGCATGAACCCGAGGCCGAAGTCCTGCAGCTGGTAGCGCTGGGAGAACGGCTTGGCGATGCCCTTCACGCCCTCCGGGAAGACCAGCAGCAACTCCTCCATGTCGAGGAGTCGCCGCGCGTTCTCGGGCAGACCGACCACCTGCCCCACTTTGTTGAAGTAGGTCGAGACGAAGGGCAGCGTGACTGCCCACTTGTCGATCATCGCCCGCGCCACCCGCGGAGGCTTGCTGTCGAGGAACAACGAGCTGCCCAGAATGGCAGCGTCGATGGGTAGCTGCCCGGAGTGGTTGGCGACCAGGATGGCGCGCTTCTCCGGCAGGTTCTCCAGCCCGAAAGTCTCGGTGCGGAAGTACAGCCGGTGAAAGAACGCGAGCACGGTGACCACGCTGCGTGCCACCTCGGGATCGAGACCGAACGGGTCACCTCCCCAGGCCTCGTAGCGACGCTTCAGCCAGGCCACGCGCTCGTCGAAGTCGGCGCCGCGCAGCTTGATGGAGAGCTCCTCGGCGCGTTTGCGCGCGCCATCGAAGAATCGTCCGAGCAGCGGGAGGCCCGTCCCCTGGGCCACGTCCGACAAACGCGCGAGTGTGCTCGGTTTCTTCATGGTCCGTGGGGGGCTGCCCCCCTCGGCAAACTACCCCAAACGGCTCAAAGCAAAAGGGACACCGACACGGGTTTGCATGCCCCCTGCTCCCCCGGTACCACGGGCCGTGCTCGTCCCCCGCCCCTTGGTAGCCGGTGATCGAGTGGCGGTCGTCGCCCCCTCCGGTCCCTTCGACGAGCCCACCCTGCGCGCGGGCCTGGCACTCATCGAAGCCCACCAGCCGGTCGTCCTCCC
>DATIDO010000358.1:0-16539 GCA_035456245.1 Polyangiaceae bacterium | reverse complement strand
GGTGCGGGCTCGGGCGCTGGCTCGGGCTCGGGCGCCGGTGCTGGCTCCGGCGCCTTGGTGGACGCCGCCGCCTTGGCCGACGCCTTGGGCTTGGCGGCGAGCACCGCGGAGGGAGCGAAGAGGACGGTGAGAGCCAGGAGGGCCATCGACGAGGCGCGCGAGCGCGTGAGCCGCAGAGTCATGGACGTTCGCGAGCATACGGAGTTCCGAGGCAGGCACCAAACGTCATGACGAGGCACTCCATGGTCATGTGTTCGAGACGAGCGCGCTGGAGTTTTCTGCCCACTGCGAGGTGGGTATGTGCGCACACCGCGCGACATTGCGGCGCGTGGTTCACGGGTGGATAAGTGGTCGAGCGGGGCCCCTCGCTCCCGAGAGATCATCGGTTTGCACATGACCTTCGCCTCGCTTGCCTCTCGATTCGCCATTCGTTGGGCCGCCCCCGCTGTCGCCTGTGTCGGCGCGATCGTCGCGGCCGGCTGCAGCCGCGAAACCCAGTTCGACACCTCTCGCCCCCAAGCTGGTCCGGGCTCGTTGGTGGGCCGTGATCGGCCTCTCAACAACAGCTTCACCGGGGGCGCCAGCTTGGACATCGAGGCGCGCAACCTCGACGTCCCGCTCGATTGGCACACCAAGGAGTGCGACGACGCGTGCCTCGCCTACTGCCGCGCACAGACCTTCGCCAATCCACTCGATCAGGCGCTGTGTCCGCAGCTCTGGGGCGCCGGCTACGACACGCTGCCCTTGATCGACACCGAGACCTGCCGTCGAGTCCACGCCGATCTGACCGGTCGCTTCCCCAGCCTGGGCGAGGTCCAGGACGAATGCCTGGGACGTCCAATCGGCGACACCGTGCTCGAATGGATCAAGAGCAAGGAGTTCGTGTTCGTCAACCAGCGCCGCTGGGCCGACACGCTCCGCTACAACAACGTGGCGGTGAACCTCGAGCGCATCTACGACGCGGACACGCTGGTGGGGAAGCTGTACGGCGGGTTCGTGCGCTACGACGAGTTCGTCGAGGTGATGAGCGCTCACCCCGTGCTGGTGCGGCGCTTCGACGATCCGGGAGATCGCGCCGAAGAGCTGTTCAATGTGTTCGTCGGTCGCCCGCCCTTCGCCAACGAGCGGGCCGACATGGCCAAGCTCTACTCGCTCTGGCAGGGCGGCTACTACGATCACCCGGATCTGGGCATGCGCATGCCCGATTCGTACATCCAGCATCACTGCGTGAACGACGAGCTGGAGATCGACGCCGAGACCGCTGGCGCGTGCACCAGCGTCCTCTGGGGCTTCAACCGTGTCGTGCTGGTTCCGGACTTCCGCGCGCAGCGCAACGAGGACGGTGTCTACGAGACCTGGTCGGGCAACCTGACCAAGAAGGAGTGGCAGCTCCTGCAGACGCCCGGCCGCATCATCGGCAAGTTCCCGCAGGTCTGGGAGCACGCGGTGCGCGACGTGCTCGAGCTGTACCTCGGCTACGACCTGGGACGCCATTCACCGGCCGCGGTCGACGCTCTGGTCGACTACGTGCTGGCCCATGGTGGCGACATTCGCGCCGCTCACTACGCCGTGGCCACCTCGGCCATCTACCTCCAGTCCACCAACTGCCCGGACTGCGATCCGGAAGCCGACGTTCCACCTTGGACCTACGGCCCGCTGCGCCAGGCCGAGGCCGAGCAGTGGATCGACTCAATCACCCACCTCGTCGACTCGCCGCTCGGCTCCTGTGACTTCCGCATCCCCGATCCGAACGAGATCCTGGAGCGCTCTGTCCTCGGCTACGATCTGGTGGAGAAGAGCCGCTGGAGCATCACCGAAGAGGACCGCGTGGACGAGCGCTACTCGAGCCTCGCTCAGACCCTCGGTGGCTGCCCTGACAACCAGGTCTCGGGCCGTTTCAAGGCCATCAGCATCCTGAACACCGCCACGCAGGAGGGCTTCGTGCGCAGCTTGTGCAATCCGGGGCTCGAGCCCGACGCCGGAGTCCCTGCCACCGTACTGCTGCCGGGCGAAGTGGCACCGAGCGCGGTGCTCACGGTCGAAGTCGCCGAGCAAATCGCGACGCATCAATACGCCACCTTCTTCGGACGATTCCCGTCGCCGGAGGAAGTCGAGATGGCGCAGGGCGCCGTCGCCGCTTGTGTGCCCAAGCCGTGCAAGGCCGAGGCCTACTCCCGCTCGCTCTGCTACGCGCTGCTCTCCTCCAGCGAGATGCTCTTCTACTGAGGCCACCATGACGGACTCTTCTCGCTTCGCTCCTTCTCGTCGTCACTTCCTGGGCCTGGCTGCCGCGGGCGCCGGCGCGCTGGCGTTCCCGCACATCTGGGTGCCGCGCCCCGTCCACGCCCAGACCGCCATGAACGGCGCGGTCAAACACCTCATCTACATCCGTCTGAGCGGCGGCTTCCGCTTCCCCACGGCCTTCAACGCGAACGTGGCTGGTCAGTTCAACCCCTTCGGTACCGCGGGCGGCGTGCCCGACGGGGTGGCGTGGGGCGTGAGCAAGCTGCTGGAGAGCGCGCCCTACCTGGAAGACGAAGCCCTCGTCGACAGCGGCATGCGCTCGGCCAGCCGCCTGGCGGACAAGATCACCGTGATGCCAACCGTGGACCACGAGCCGCTGGCCGCAGGCGCCGATGGCAACCACGAGACGGGCCTCGAGCGCTACCTGACTGGCTTCGTCAATGGTGAGGCAGGCTTCTTCACGCGCATTCAGATGGGCCTGGCCAAGCGCTACCAGACGGCGCTCGACGAAGGAAAGCTGCTGCTGCCACCGTTCGTGATGGGCTCGTCGGGTATGGCGCGCGGCTTGGGCGTCTACGCGCCCCACCGTCCTCCGGTCTTGAATGGCGCCAGCTTCGACCGCTTCACCTCGAGCGGCGCCGAGGCCCCCGAGTGGTCCCAATCACTCGTGCGCGCCGTCGACGTGCGGATGCGCGATCGGCAGCACCCCGAGCTCCGCGATCGCGTCGATGCCTACCTGCAAACCCGAGACGCCACCAAGGCCTACTCGGAGATCTTCGCCAGTGAGCAGCTGAAGATCGAGAACGACTCGGAAGAGGCCTTCGACGGCATCTCCAACCGCGAGTTGCGCACGTTCTTCGGCGACTCCAGCGAATCCCGCAACGTCCGCCTGGCCCTGCGGCTGTTCCACTACGGGTGCCCCGCGGTCTACTTGGACCAAGGCGGCTACGACTATCACTCGGGCGAGCAGGACGCGCTGCCCGGCGCCATGGAGAACGTGAACCGCCTGATCAGCGCCCTCTGCCACGTACTACCGCGTCTGAAACACCCCGACGGTGGCAGCTATTGGGATCACACCGTGGTCGCCTTCGGCAGCGAGTTCTCGCGCACGGCCGGCGGCGGCGGTGGCTTCAACTCCGCGCGCGGCAGCGACCATGGCGGCGACTACGCCACGCGCTGGATGTCGATGCCGTTCTTCGGCGGTCCGGTGCGCGGTGGACGCATCGTCGGCGCCTCGACCGCCCAAGCCGATCTGGCGCCCGACGGCACCATCTATTCGTACCGCTCGGTTCTGAACACGCTGATGGACGGCTTGGGCTGTGAACCTGGTTCCCCGGCCTACTACGCCGGCGACGTGTTGGTGCCCGATCTGCTGGGGGGCGCGTGAAGCTCCGACGCAGCTCGCTCCTCACCTGCGGTTGGCTGGGCGCCGGACTCGCCGGGCTCGCCTGCGGCCGCACCGCGGAAATCGCCGAGGTGGTCGACAAGCCGCCAGCCGGCCTCGACTGGAGCTCGGGCAAGCCTTCTTTCGTCACCGATCCGCTCGGCGTCGAGCCCTACACCGGCGACGACCCCGTGACGCTCGAGGCACAGGCGGCCTTCCGCACCGGCGCCGAGCTGCACTCCAAGGTCGTGCTGCGCAGCTGTGGCCCGACCAACGGCGTTTGCCACAACCAGAAGGAGTATCCGGACATCCACACCTCCTTCAACTTCCTGGCGACCATCGGCGCTCCCTGCAACGTGCAGTCCGGCACGATCGAAGGTGTGTTCGACCGCTGCGAGCGCTACGGAGATCGCTTCGCGCTCGGTGATAGCCCGGAAATCGAGATCGGCTGGCTCGAGCTGATCCCCAAGCCCAATCAAGACGACGAGTACGAAGTCGGTCCGGACATGCCCGGGCTCCACCTCCACCTGGCCGATCCGATCTCCACCGATTTCAACGATACGGACGACTCGGCGCGCTTCATCCGCACCTTCATCCAGAACGGCAACGTCGAGGACCTCAGCTACTCGCTCATATCGACGCGTTGGTACGTGTTCGACGACGGCAGGCACGTGGTCGGCGAGGTGCGCTACAGCTCGCAAAACGACATCGCCGCGCTCATGCAGGTCGGCGTCGAGCAGGGCGATTTGAATCGAAACGGCACCTTCGGCGCACGCCCCGACGAGAACGGCAACGTGACCGGCCCGGTGAGCCTGATCGAGCGTGGTAGCCCCGAGACGAGCTACCTGGTGGCCCGTTTGCGCGGCCAGATGAACGGCACCCCAGTCCCTGGCACCCGCATGCCGCTCGCCAACGCGCCTTTCTCCGTCCCCGAGATGCTGGCGATGTTCTGCTTCATCGAGGGGCTGCCGGCCGAGGGCGAGATCAACCTGGCCTCGGGCATCGACTACAAAAACTGCAGCTACAACGTGGCCGACGCCCAGGGTGGCCTCTCGGTCTCGGGTGGCGCTGGGCAACACGGCTGGCTAGAGCGCATCAAGCCACTACTCGAGGCCAATTGCGGCGGCTGCCATTCGCCGGAGCGGGCCGAGGGTGACCTCGTGCTGGTCGGCGACGACGTCGAGGGCAACATCGTCAACGTGGTCGCGCCGGGTGATCCCCTGGGGCGCCCGTACATCGAGCCCGGCAATCCCGAAGGTAGCTACCTGATCCTCAAGCTCGAGAACGATCCCACCATCGAGGGCAAACCCATGCCCCTCGATCCGCTCGATGGTGTGCGCTCGCTCTCCGAGCAGGAACTCACGGACATCCGTCTCTGGGTCACGTGCCTCGACGCAGCGGCCGATCCCACGCTGTGCGGGACCGGCAACTGACGAACGAGACGAATACGGGAGTCGGCGAGAGCCGGCTCAGTGCAGGGGCACCGTCTCGGGGGACGGATGCGTCCTGTCGTAGTCGGCCTCGACGGCGACCGCGTGGGAGTCCTTGATCACCAGCACCGGGCAGTGACACTGCCTCACCACCCCCTCGGCTACGGAGCCCAGGAACAGCCGCTCCAAGCCCTTTCTGCCGTGGGTGCCGACAATCACGAGCGACGCATGAAGCTCGTGCGCCAGGCGAGCGATTTCGCGCGCCGGGCTGCCCGTCGTGGCGTGCATACCGAGGCGTGAGAACGAGCGCTGGCTCTGCTCTTGCCACTCGGACAGGAGGCCGTTCACGTGGGCCTTGGCTGCCGAGAGAGCCGCGTCCGGAGTGCTCGGACCCACCGCCATGGCGGGGACTTCCGGACTCATGACCGCGAACTCCGGTAGGCTGACGTGGATCACGTGAACCTCACTGTCGGGATCGGTCGAGGCCAGCTGGAACGCCTGCTTCAGGGCCGAGTCCGCCAGGGGCGAGTAGTCGTAGCCGACGAGAATACGTCGATGGTTCATGTGAAGCTCCTTTCCGGGCGCGTTGCGCCACCTTCGTTGCCCACTTCCAGTGTGGGCCTCGACACACGAAAAGCACCCCCCGACGTCCGACCGAGACGGCAGAATGGCCTGTCGTCCCGCGCAGAGCGGAAAAGTTCGAGCCCCCGACTTGGCATGGAGAATGCTGCCACCCATGCAACGGGAATGCGGCCCGCCGGCTGGATCCAGCCAGCTTGGAGCAGCACGTGCACCCTGCTGCGGGTTGGACAACAGTGAACTGGCTCATGGACCAGCGCCGCCCCTCGGTCAGTCGCCGCCACACCCTCGGTTGGCTCGTCGGTAGCTCCGCCACCTTCACCCTCGCCTGTTCGAATCGCCGTGTGGAGGAGATCACTCCCGCTCGCCCCAGCGCGAGCCAAGACGATCCGGCCGTCGTCCTACGCGTCGAGCCTCTGCCCCAAGCGGGCCCCTGGCCCACGCTCGATCCGTTCCTCTTCTGCGCACACCACGACGATCACTATCCGCGAGCAAACGGCGAGTTCGGTCCGGATGCTCCTCTCGTGGGTCGCAACCTGGGCCAGGATTTCGCCGGAAAGGACGGCTGGAACATGTACCACGGTGAGAGCGTGCCAGGCTTCCCCGCTCACCCTCACCGCGGCTTCGAGACCGTGACCGTGGTGCGCCGGGGGCTGCTGGATCACGCCGACTCGCTGGGCGCGGCCGCGCGCTACGGCGAAGGCGACGTGCAGTGGCTCACCGCTGGCGCCGGTATCCAGCACGCCGAGATGTTCCCGCTGCTCAGCCAGAGCGATGACAACCCTCTCGAGCTCTTCCAAATCTGGCTCAACCTGCCGAGTCGCTCGAAGCGCGTCGAGCCCGCGTTCTCGATGCTGTGGGCTCACACCATCCCCACCGTGCTCCGCCGCGACTCGGACGGCCGCGCCGTCGAAGTCAGCGTCCGTGCGGGCACCTTCGAGGATGCTCGCGCCCCCGCTCCGCCGCCCAACTCCTGGGCCGCCGACGCCGAGAACCACGTCGCCATCTGGACGATCCGCTTGGAGCCTGGCGCCCGCTTCGACGTGCCTGCGGCGCCCGCTGGCCTCGGCCGTGCGCTCTATTTCTTCCGCGGCTCGGAGCTGCGCCTGGCCGGACGAACCGTGCCTCCCCGGCAGCGCGTCACCGTGCGCTCCGACGCCGTCGTCAGAATCGAGAACGGCAACGAAGAGAGCGAGCTGCTGCTCCTGCAGGGGCGTCCTATCGGCGAACCCATCGCCAGGCGTGGACCGTTCGTCATGAACACGCCCGAAGAGATCCGCGAGGCGTACCGCGACTACGGAGCGACCCGTTTCGGCGGCTGGCCCTGGGACTCGAGCGCGCCCGTGCACGGAGCTCGGCCCGAGCGCTTCGCACGCCGCCCCGACGGTACCATCGAGCGTCCCACCTGAAGACCGGCGGCGCCTGCCCACGCCCGCGCCCGGCAGGGCCTTCCTAGAGGGGCCTTCCTAGAGGGGCCTATCGCGAGGGGCCTGTCTCGAGGGCCCGGCCCTCCGGGCTCGAGCCGTCCGAGCCGAAAAGCGCAAAATTCCCGTAGTTTCTGGCCGTTGTGTCAGGAAGGCGGGTTGCTATCGTGGCGCCCATGAGCGACCTGGAAGGCGAGTTGAAGCAGCTGATCGTGACCTCCTTGCAGTTGGAAGACGTGGCGGCTGATTCAATCGACTCGAGCGCGCCTTTGTTCGGCGCGGGCCTGGGCCTGGACTCGATCGACGCGCTCGAACTGGCCGTCGCTCTGTCCAAGAAGTACGGCGTCCACCTGCAGGCCGACGACGAGAAGAACCGCGAGGTCTTTGCCTCGGTGAGCGCGCTCGCTTCCTTCGTCGCTCAGAACCGCAAGGGCTGAATGACCCACACCGCCGACAAGCCGGCGCTCACGGCGCCCTTCGGCGTCTTCGACATCCGAGCCCTGGTGGCTGGAGAGGCCACGCTCGACGGGCTGTCGGCGTCGACGCGTTCGCGCAACGAGCGGGGTCGCGCGGCCCTGCTCGAGCAGCTGGAGCGCGATGGCGTCGTCTATGGCGTCACCACCGGCTTCGGTGACTCTTGCGAGACGCGCGTCCAGGGTGAGCTGGTCGTCGAGCTGCCGCGCAACCTGTATCGGTTCCACGGTTGCGGCCTCGGCGAGCCCTTCTCGCCCGACGAAACGCGAGCCATCCTGCTCGCGCGGCTGTCCTCGTTGGCGACGGGCTACTCGGCGGTCCGCCCCGTGGTGCTGGAGCACCTGGCGAAGTTCTTCGAACTCGATCTGCTGCCGCTGATCCCGAGCTTGGGTTCGGTGGGAGCGAGCGGCGATCTCACCCCGCTCTCCTACATCGCCGCCGCATTGGCCGGCGAGGGTGAGGCGCTCTACCGCGGCACGCGGATGACGGCGAGCCAGGCGCTCGAGGCAGCGAGCCTGACTCCACTCACCTTGGAGCCCAAGGAGAGCCTGGCGCTGATGAACGGCACCAGCGCCATGGGCGGGGTGGCTGCGCTGTGCCTGCCTCGCGCACTCTACCTGACGCGATGGGCCGCGGCGCTCACAGCCAGCAATTCCGACGTGATGCTCGGACAGGCGCGTCACTTCGATCCACGCCTGTTCGAGGCCAAGCCGCACCCCGGTCAGGCGCTGGTGGCCCGCTGGATCCGCGACGACATCGAGTTCGAGCGCGACCGCACGAAGGAACCCGCGCGCGTCCAGGATCGCTACTCGATCCGCTGCGCTCCCCACGTCCTGGGAGTGCTGCTCGACTTCTTCCCCACCTTGAACCAACTGCTCGACGTCGAGCTGATGGGCGCCAACGACAACCCGCTGGTCGATCCCGACAGCGGCGACGTGCTGCACGGCGGGAATTTCTACGGCGGCCACGTCTGCGCGGCCATGGATTTGCTGAAGACACAGGTCGCCAACATTGCCGATCTACTCGATCGGCAACTGGCGCTGCTCTGCAACGAGACGACCAACCACGGCCTGCCCATCAACTTGGTGGGGGCGCCCGGCGCGACGGCCTCCGCTCATCATGGCTTCAAGGCCATGCAGATCACCACGAGTGCGCTGGCCGCCGAGGCTGCCAAGCTGACCATGCCGGCCAGCGTCTTCAGCCGCAGCACCGAGAACCACAACCAAGACAAGGTGAGCATGGGGACCATCGCGGCCCGTGACTGCGTGCGCGTCTTGGAGCTCACCGAGTACGTCGCCGCCATCGTCACCTTGGCCACCGCGCAGGCGCACGACCTCCGTGGCGGTGTTGGCTGTCACCGCCGCAGCGCCGCCCTCCACGCCCAGCTGCGCACCGCCATCCCCATGCACACGGCCGATCGGCCCATGCAGGCCGACATCCTGCGCGTGCTCGACTGGGCGCAGTCCGGCCAACTGCCCATCGGCGCCCTGGATCTCCCCCCCGGCTACCCCGCCCCTGCTCGCTGAGCTGCCTCGCGGCGATGGCGTCTCCCGCTTGGGAGGCTCTGCTCAGCGCCCGCGCGCCAGGACCTCGGCGTAGAGCAGGGCCACCCTCACCTCGCGCTCCTCCAGCCCCGAGGCGGCAGCCACCGCGCTCGGCGTGACCACGCCGCCGGCCACGCGCAGCGCGCGCGCCGCCTTCAGCACCTGGCCGAGGAGCGGAGCGAGCGACGCCCTCGCCTCGTCCCCCACGCGCGCTCCGTGGCTCTCGATGGCCTCGAACACTCGCTCGATGTCGAGCGGAGTCACCCAGTCCCCGCCAATCGCCTCACCGATTTCATCCAGCGATACGCTGGTGCGGCCGGGTATACCGAGGCGCTCCAAGATCGAATCGAGCCAAGTCGGCTCATCGGCGCGCCGACTCATGCCACCTCGCTCGGAGCCGAACGGCCCTCGTCGAACGGGTAGCAACTGATGGCGATGCGGTTGCCCTCTGGATCACGCGCATACGACGAATGGCCCGTGCGGCTCTCGATGGGAGAGCCGAGCTCCTCCAGCTGTTGCTCGAGCGCGACGCGCTGCTGTGGTTCGACGGAAAAAGCCAACAAGAACAGGCCCGCGCCCACTCCCTCCACCGGCGGGCGCCCCTGCTCGCTTCGCTCGATCATGAGTCGGGCTCCCGGGCCCAGCTCCAGCCAAATGGAGCGGACTCGGCCGCCTTCCTCGTGGCGATTCGTCTCGCGTAGCCCGAAGGCGCGCGCGTAGAACCCTGCCAAGCGCTCCACGTCGCGCGCACCCAATGCCAGGTGATGCAGCATGATGGCTGCTCAGCGAGGCACGGGGGCGCCTGCGACCGCCTCTTCGATGATGCGCTCTGCCTCGGCAGGCGACAGCTCCAGCAGGACGGCCAGCTCCTCGAGCATCTGCCGCTCCTCGCTCGTACTCTCCCCATCGGCCGCCGCCAGCAAGGCGGCGTTCGCCAACAGCAGCTCCCGATCGGCGCGCTCCAGCAGCAGGCTGGGGATGTCGCGAGCCAGCGTGCGCGGCTCGGCCGCGTAGGCCAAGAGCTCTCGCTCCTCCTCGGGGCTGGCATCGAACCCCACGAGCAGGCCCTCGACGACGCTGCTCTCGGCCTCCTCGATACGACCGTCTGCCCACGCCACGGCGATCAGCGCCTTGACGATGTTCTTCTCACCCGGGGTCATCGCCCCCAGCTTACAGGCAAACGGCTCAGCGAGCGAAATCAGCCTCGATGTAGCGGATGACGCTGTCGTCGCCGTGGTGGCCGATGACCTCGTGCGCCCGCGACAACAGCTCGGGAACCGCGTTCTCCACGGCAATCGCCCGATCCGCGTGGGTCAGCATGGCGACGTCGTTGTGGTTGTCGCCGAACACGACCAGCTCGGCGCCACGAGCCCAACGATCGCGGAGCGACTGCATGGCGATGTGCTTGCTGGCGCGTTCGTGGTGGACGGTGAGCCAGAAGGTGCCCTTGGAGTACTCGTTCTCGTAGCAATACAGCTGGAGCGAATCGCCGTAGCTGTGGGCGAGTTGGTCCCGCAGCGCCACGATGCCGGCTTCGTCCTGATCCATGACCGTGAGGCTCACGACGTCCTCGGCCATGGTCGAACGCAAATCGAGCGTGCGACGCAGCCGGGTGTCGCCGGCGGAACGGCGGCGGCCCTCGTACCAGACCATGCCGGGGTTGATCAGCTCGTCGTAGTGGAGACAGTCCTCTTCGCCGTTGAAGCTACAGACGAAGGGGCGTTGCCCGGCGTGGGCGATGCGATCGAACAGCTCCTCGCCGAGGGCCTGACCGAGCGAGTTGATCTCGAGGTGGCGCCCGGTCGCGTAGTCGGTGAGGAACGCCCCGTTGAACTCGATGATGGGCAGCTTCAACTCCAGATCGCCGAACAGCTTGCGGATCGAGAAGTAGCTGCGCGCGCTGGCCACGCTGAACTGCATGCCCGCGTCGAGCAGGGCCCGGAGCCCGGTCCGGGTGCGCTCGCTCACCTCACCACTTCGATCCAGGAGGGTGCCATCGAGGTCGGAAACATAGAGGCGCTGCGCCATGGGGCCGCGACGATAGCTGCAAGTGACCCACTCGGCTCGCCTCGAGTGCGCGATTCCCGGCCCTTCCACCAAGCGGCCCGCCCCCCACGCAATTGCTACTCGGTTGTCCCAAATAACCGTACTTCCTAGGGAATCACTTGTTGCTCCAATCGCAACACAGCAGAACCAACATATCAATTGCCGCAACGCATACCCGGCCGTAGCGTCCTGGCATGACCGAGCCCCGAGGTTTTCGCAGCAAAACCAGCACCAGCGGCCGCAACATGGCAGGCGCCCGCGCCCTGTGGCGCGCCACCGGCATGAAGGACGACGACTTCAAGAAGCCGATCATCGCCATCGCCAACAGCTTCACTCAGTTCGTCCCCGGCCACGTGCACCTGCACGACGTCGGCCAGCGAGTGAAGAAGGTCATCGACGAGGCCGGTGGTTGGGGCGCCGAGTTCAACACCATCGCGGTCGACGACGGCATCGCCATGGGACACGACGGCATGCTGTACTCGCTGCCCAGCCGAGAGCTGATCGCCGACAGCGTCGAGTACATGGTGAACGCCCACTGTGCCGACGCGCTGATCTGTATCTCGAACTGCGACAAGATCACCCCGGGCATGCTGCTCGCGGCCATGCGCCTGAACATCCCGACCATCTTCGTCTCGGGTGGGCCCATGGAGGCCGGCAAGAGCGAGGGGACCCGCGATCGCGACGGCAAGATGATCCGCCGCAAGCTGGACCTGGTGGACGCCATGGTCGCCGCGGCCGACAGCAACATGAGCGACGCCGAGGTCGACGACTACGAACGCAGCGCGTGTCCCACCTGTGGCAGCTGCTCGGGTATGTTCACGGCCAACAGCATGAACTGCTTGAACGAGGCGCTGGGCCTGGCCCTGCCGGGTAACGGCACGCTGCTCGCCACGCACGCCATGCGCTGGGAGCTGTTCGAGGCCTCGGCCAAGCGCATCGTCGAGCTGGCCAAGCGCCATTACGTGGACGGCGACACCTCCGTGCTGCCTCGCTCCATCGCCACGTTCCAGACGTTCGAGAACGCCATGGCGCTCGACGTTGCCATGGGCGGCTCGACCAACACGGTCCTGCACATCCTGGCCATCGCTCAGGAGGCCGGCGTCGACTTCACCATGAAGGACATCGACCGCATCTCGCGCAAGGTCCCCAACCTGTGCAAGGTCGCCCCCGCCACCGAGAAGTACCACATTGAGGATGTCCACCGCGCCGGTGGCATCATGACCATCCTGGGCTCCCTCGACCGCGCTGGTCTGCTGAACCGTGGCGTGGGCACCGTGGGAGAGGCGACCCTGGGTGATGCCATCGCCAAGAACGATCTTCGCTCTTCCAGCGTGACGCCTGCCGCCAAGCAGCGCGCGCTGGCTGCACCAGGCGGAGTGCGCACGACCGTGGCCTTCAGCCAGGACAAGTACTTCCCCGAGGTCGATGCCGACGAAAAGGGCGGCTGCATCCGCGAGCGGGAGTACGCTTACAGCCAGGAGGGCGGCCTGGCCGTGCTCTACGGCAACATCGCCGAGGAAGGCTGCATCGTGAAGACGGCCGGCGTCGACGAGTCGATCTGGAAGTTCACTGGCCGCGCCCGCGTGTTCCACTCCCAGGACGCGGCGTGCAAGGCGATCCTCGCCGACCAGGTGGTCGCCGGGGACGTGGTCGTGATCGTCTACGAAGGCCCCAAGGGCGGCCCGGGCATGCAGGAGATGCTGTACCCGACGTCCTATTTGAAGAGCAAAGGGCTCGGCAAGGCCTGCGCTCTGCTCACCGACGGACGCTTCTCGGGTGGCACCAGCGGTCTGAGCATCGGACACGCCTCGCCCGAGGCCGCCGAAGGCGGCGCCATCGGCCTCGTGCGTGAGGGCGACACCATCGAGATCGACATCCCGGCTCGCAGCATTCAGTTGGCCATCTCCGCCGCCGAGCTGGCCGAGCGTCGCCAGGCCATGAACGCATTGGGGGCCCAGGGTTGGAAGCCCGAGCCCCGCGAGCGCAAGGTCTCGCCGGCCCTGCGTATGTACGCGGCCACGACGACCAGCGCCGCCCGCGGCGCCGTCCGCGACGTCAGCCAGATCGAGAAGTGAGACCCGCGGGCTCGCGCGCCGCGGCGCGCGGGCCCGTCCGCTTCGGCGCGCAGGACCAACTCGAACACCAGCGAGGCGGGCGCCGCCGAGCCCAACGCTAGCGAGGCGGGCGCCGCCGAGCCCAACGTTAGCGAGCCCGCTCGATCTCTTTCAAGAAGCGGCTGAACACTTCGTCCGGCTCGAAGAACATCGGCACGCTGAGCAACGGCTTCGCCGTCTGGCCGTCGAAGAAGCGGAGGAGCGGGCGCTCACCGGGCGTGCGTTCGAGGCGCTCGATGCGGCGTCGCTCGATACGGCGCAAGCGGATGCCGTCCTCGTAAAGCAGTTCGCTCGGTGTCAGCGTGACGCGATAGCGCCACACGAAGCGCGCATAGACGAAGCCCTGCAGAAAGGCGGCGCCAGCCACGACGAGCGGAACCCACGGCGGCAAACCCCAAGGGGCCGCTTGTCCCTCGGACAGAGCCACGAGCGTACCGGCAAAAGCCAGGAGCAAGAACGGCGGGACGGAGTGGGCGAGGCGTAGCCGCCGCGGCAGCACGTAGCTGGTGCTGCCCGCCGGGACCTGCTGAAGCGTCTTGCGCAAGAAAGGCACGGCCGGGCTTTACCACGGGCCTTGGCGCGAGCCAGAGGCCCGCGTTCGGCGACGGTCGCGGCCTCGGTGTGCGCGCACACTCCAACATGGGAGCGCACTGTGCGCGCACGGCTCGTAGCGATTCTTCATCGGGTCGGGCGCGGCGGAACAGCGGGGTTTTCAGCGGAATTTCGCTCGAGGCCTGCTTGGCACACGGCTTGCTCCAGGCACCCCCGTCGCGCCTCTGGAATCGCGCGACGGAAGGAACGAACCAACGATGCTGAGCCGTACGGAAAAGAATCTGGTGCAGACGACCTGGGCCCTCGTGGAGGGAAGCCCCGACGAAGTGGCCGCGCTCTTTTACGGGCGCCTGTTCGAGCTCGACCCGAACCTGCGTGGGCTCTTCTCCACGGATCTGAAGGAGCAGGGGCGCAAGCTGATGGTCATGATCGGCGTGGCAGTCCGCGCGCTCGACAACCTGGAGGTCCTCGTGCCTCGCGTCGAGCAGCTGGGCCAACGCCACGCCAGCTACGGCGTGAAGGCCGAGCACTACGCCACGGTCGCGGCGGCGTTGCTCTGGACTCTGGAGAAGGGGCTCGGCGACCGCTTCACGTCCGAGGTCAGGAACGCTTGGGTCAGCGTCTACACGATCCTGGCGACGACGATGCAGAAGGGCGCCGGCACACAGAGCCACGCAGGCCCAGACGTCACGATGAGGAGCGCCTGAAGGCGCTTTCCCTCTCCAACGCGATCGAACCACCGCCTTTTTCTCGAGAAACCTCCACATGAAGCTCATTCTTGCCCCCCGCCTCCACCCGCTTTTCGTTTCGCTTGCTTGCCTGGGACTCGTCGCCTGCGGAGGCGGCGAGCAGCCCATCGACGGCAACAACAAGCCGCTCGCCAGCGACGAAACGAACGACGGCGCGACGACGGAGAACGACACGCCGACCGACGTGACGCCGACCTCGTGCAAGAAAGGCTATCAGCTCGACGGGAATACCTGCATCGACGTGGACGAATGTGCCAAAGGCGCGAGCGGCTACGAGAACTGTGGCGTGGCACTGGGTGGTGAGTGTCAGAACGCCCCCGGCGTCTACCAATGCAGCGCGTGCCCCGAGGGCTACGAGGCAAGCGCGAAGGCCACGGCCTGCGTGAGCAAGAACGAGTGTGAAGAGGGCAGCGAAGGCGCCGGGGCTTGTCTGGTCGAACGGGGCGGCAAGTGCAGCGAACTACCGAATGGCTACCTGTGCTCCTGTCCACCCAGCTTCCGCGCCGCCGACGACGGCACCTCGTGCGTGCCAGCCGTCGACGAACTGTTCCTCGGCGCTGGCGCCTGGTGCGCCTCGCTGACCGCGGGCGGGACCCGCTGCGAGAGTGTCTACGACACGGGTGGAGCCTTCTCGAAGGTCGATCGCGAGGCCGACTTCGCCGAGATTAGCTTCGGCTCGGTCGTCTGCGGTATCACCAAGAGCGGTCAACTGCGCTGCTGGGGCGCAGAAGAGGATACGATCTACGGCAACGCTCCCTCGGTAGCCGGCATGCACGATCTTTCCGTCGGCGGCTCGTTCGCGTGCGCCGTTGCCACTGACGGCCACCTGGAATGTTGGGGCGACGACTATGCCAAGGCCCTCACCGAGAAGCCGCTGAATCTGGGCTTTTCTTCCGTCTCGGTTGGCGCTGGCGCCTGCGCGTTGACCCACGACAACGCGATCCTTTGCTGGGGCAATGACACGTACAAGCAGGTGACCGACGCTCCCAAGGACAAGGACTACGTCCAGATCGATGTGAACGGTTCGGGTGTCTGCGCTCGCACGACGGCGGGCAAAGTATTGTGCTGGGGTCAGGCGAACAAGGCCGGTCTGCCCAATGATTCAGGCTTCGTCGACATGGATCTGGGCTACGAGTTCGGCTGCGCCATGACCGAGCTGGGTGCGGTTCGCTGCTGGGGCAGCGACGCGCATGGAGGAGTGAGCACCGCGCCCGCTGGGGAGGGCTACTCGCATCTCGCTGTAGCCAACGGCTACGCCTGCGTTCGTGACGCGTTGGGCGGTCAGATCTGCTGGGGTGGACTGAAGGGACAGGCTGCCATGGTGCCGCTGCTGGGTGGCCCAGGCTTCACTCAGGCCTCTTCGAACGGTGGGGCGATCTGCGGCATCACCCCCGAGGGTGGCGTCGCCTGCTATGCGCCAGCACTCTCCGGCATGGTCGCGGCGACGCCGACGGAAGGTGTGTTCCGGCAGGTGAGCGTCACCGACGCGAACATCTGCGCGCTACGCGACGACGGAGGTGTGCTCTGCTGGGGCGATGACAGCAAGCAGCAGGTGAGCGAGGCACCGGTCGACACGGGCTACGCGGCCGTGCAGAGTGGCAACAAGTTCGGCTGCGCGATCGCCGCGAGTGGCGAGCTCGAGTGCTGGGGCAACAACGACTACTTCAGCGCCGACAACGCCCCTCCCGGAAGCAACTACGTCGGGCTCTCGTTGGGCAAAGAGGACGGCTGCGCCGTCACCGCCGACGGCTTGGTCAAATGCTGGGGTGGCCAGGACACCTGGGGTGAACTGGCTCAGGCGCCCACCGACGGAAACTACGACGAGGTGTTCATGAACAGCGCCACGGCGTGCGCGACGCGGAAGGACGCCGGCGTGCTCTGCTGGGGCTACGACGGGTTGGGCCTCGTTTCGGAGAGTCCGCTCGACCAGAAGTACCACGGGCTGGCGATCGCGAATGGCGGCGCATGCGCCTTGGACGCAGCCGGTGCGGTGCATTGC
>DATIDO010000357.1:0-3337 GCA_035456245.1 Polyangiaceae bacterium | reverse complement strand
GTTCGAGGGGGCCGGCGGCGCGGACCCCTCTGGTCCTCGCTGCGGCGACGGGATGGTCGACACCCAGGAAGGCGAGGACTGTGACGACGCCAACCACGACAACTCGGACGATTGCTTGGACACCTGCCGCCTGCCGACTTGCGGCGATGGCTTCGTCCAGGGCGACGAGCTCTGTGACGACGCGAGCGGCGCGTGGATCCACCTCGGCTTCCACACCGCCCCCTGCGGAGTACGGGACGGCGGGCGGCTCGAGTGCTTCGGCGGCGAGAACGAGTCGTTCTCGTCGCTGCTGTCCGGCGCGTTTCGACAGGTTGGTGAGCACCAGCACATGCTCTGCGGCCTGCGCGTCAGCGGCGAGCTGGCCTGCGCGCGCACCGCCGAGGACATCGAGGCGGGCTGGGGCGCGGAGCTCGCCGAGGCGCCCCGGGGCACGTTCGAGTCGCTGGTGACCAGCGCCTACCAGAGCTGCGCGCTCGATGCCGAAGGCGTGGCGACGTGCTGGGGCTTCGATGTCGAGCAGTGGGGCGCAGAGCCTTCGGGCCGCTTCCAGAAGATCGATCTCGGCTATTACATCGGCTGCGGTCTGCGCTTCGACGGCACGGTGCACTGTTGGGGTGACGACGCCGATGGCGCCGCCACGCCGCTCGCTGGTGGGTTCCTCGACGTGGCCGTGGGCGGCGCCGAAGACATGCAGTTCGGCTGCGGCATTCGCACCAACAACAGCCTCGATTGCTGGGGCAGCAGCGAGCACTCGGCGCTACCGCTCGGCCAGTTCGGGGCCGTGACGGCGGGCGACGGCTACGCCTGCGCGGTCGATCTCTCCGGCCATCCGCATTGCTGGGCGAGCACTGGGTACGACGTGGGTGAGGTGCCGGACGAGGCGTTCGCGCACGTCGAGGCCGGGCGCCGGGGCGCCTGCGGTCTGCGCTCCGATGGCTCCGTTCGCTGCTGGGGTTCCTACTCCGATCCGCCGAACGAGAACTGCCTCGGCGACTGCGGAGTGGGTTCGTCCGGAACTGGCGGCGCAGGAACCGGCGGCGCAGGAACGGGCGGCGCGGGAACCGGCGGCGCGGGGACGGGCGGCGCGGGAACCGGCGGCGCGGGAACCGGTGGCGCCAGCGGCTCGACGGGGCGCGCGTGCGATCAGCGATCCGTCAACCAGAGCTGCATGGTGTACACGGGCGCGGGCTACTCGGACGCCACGATCGGCACGGCCTGTGCGTCGGGCGTGCGCACCGACTCCTGCACGACGTCGAATGCCTATGGGCGCTGCACGCTCAACGGCGGCACCAATCTCGAAGCCACCGGTTACTACTACACCGGCAACGGCTACCCCGCCGACGGCTCACCGTGCACACAGGCCGGCGGTACCTGGCAGGCCCTCTGAGGCTCTGCGCCCGATGCTCGGAACCAGGCGCTCCGAGCCCACTCGAAGGCTCGGTCGAGCGCCCCGGTGGTGATGGACCGGGGCCCGTCGTCTCAGCTGCGCTTCACGCGCAGCCAGTAACCGATGGCGCTGACCGTCAGGGTTCCGGCGGGCACGAGCAGCGCCCAGTCGCGGAGATGCGGCAAGAGCGCAGCGCCCAGCACGGCGCCCGCCAGGAACGATAGCGCGAGGCTCAACAGCAGCCGCACCTGCGCGAGCTCGGGGCGGCTCCCGCGCAGCGCGTGGCCCAGCAAGAGACCCAAGTCGGTGACGATGCCGGTGACGTGTGTGGTGCGCACCACGGTGCCCGAGTACGAGGAGGCCAGCGCGTTCTGCATGCCGGCGCCGAGAGCCACCAGGTGGATGCCCCAGTCGAAGCCAGCGTGCATCAGTAGCGTGGCCGCGAGCAGGAACCCCGCCTCCACCAGCACGGCGACGGCGTAGCGCACGCCCGGCTCACTCACCTCCGTGCGCTGGATGAGCACGCCCGAAAGCATGGCTCCCAGGAAGAACCAGCTCACCAAGAGCAACCCCGAGCCGGCCTCGGCCCAGCTACCGCCGCCCAGCTCGATGCCGACCCGGGTCACCTGGCCCGTGACGTGGGTGAGCCCGGCGCGGTGAGTCGAGAGGTAGCCGACGGCGTTGACGTAGCCAGCGTGCAGCGCGAGCCACGCGCCACCCAGAGCGATCCACGTCGGAGTCCGCCGCCACATGGTTGCTCCCAGCTCCTACTCCCGCGGCACTTTCCGCGCAACGGCGCTAGCAGCCGGCCGAGAGAGCGACGTGGCCGCACCATCTCGCCTCGATCCAAAAAACGATGTCGTCTTCAAGCTGCTGTTCGGACGAAATGAGGTGCTCCTCATCGCGCTGCTCACGGCCGTCCTCGAGCCTCCGCGGGCGATTCAGAAAGCCTTCGTGCGCAATCCCGAGCTGCCGAAAGACTACTTCGACGAAAAGGGCAGCTATCTCGATATCTTGGTGACCCTCGACGACGGCACCGTGGTCGACGTGGAGATGCAGTGCACGCGCCGGCCCGCCTTTCGCGCCCGTGCGCTCTATTACTGGGCTAGCGTCTTCGCTGGCCAGTTGGTCAGTGGCGACGGCTACGACCAACTCCCTCGCGTCACGAGTGTGCTCTTCCTCGACTACCGGGACCTGCCAGGTGACGGATTCCACGAAGTGTTTCGACTCCGCGGCGCAGCCACCGACGAAATCTTCTCACCCCTCCTCGAGGTCCACACCGTCGAGCTGCCCAAAGCCCCAGCCTCGGCAGCCCCGCTCCCCACCTGGTGTCGCTTCCTCAGCTCCGACGACCCGCTTGAACTCGCCACTCTCGGCGAGCAAGATCCAAGCATCGCCATGGCCGAGCGCCGCCTCGAAGAAATCTCCGCCGATCCAGCCGCCCGCGAGGTCGCGATGGAGCGCCAGCGGCGCGAGATGAGCGCAAAGCTGATCACGAACCATGCGCGCATCGAGGGGCGCGAGGAGGGGCAGCGTGCCATGCTCCTCCAGCTCGCCGAGATGAAGTTCGGACCCTTGAGCGACTCTGCACGTGAGCGCATCGCCGCCGTTGGTGCCGAGCACCTCGTGATACTCGCAACGCGTCTGTTGAGCGCCACGACCCTCGACGAGTGCCTGACTTGAGCTGAGACTGCCTGCGCTTTCCGCGCCGGCGCGGGCGCGGGTGAAGCATTGAAGGTTCATTCGCCCAGCCGCCAGACGAGGCAGCGATTGTTGGCCGGCATGGCGCGGTCTTCGACCAGCTGGAGACCGGCCGCTCGTGCCAGCGCGTCGACGGCATCGAAATCGCGGATCCCGGAGAGCGGGTTGCGAGCCTTCAGCCACTGGTCGAACTGCGCGTTGCTGTCGCTGGTGAACCCACCACCGTAGTTGAAGGGGCCATAAACGATC
>DATIDO010000356.1:0-2446 GCA_035456245.1 Polyangiaceae bacterium | reverse complement strand
CGGCGGCGTGAACTGCGGGATGGAATGGGCGAACAACCACGCCCCGGGCATGGACGGTCCCGTGAGCTCACTGGGCTTCGGCGACCGCAAGGAAGGTGTCTACACGCCGGACCACGCGGGCTGGTGGCGGCGAGAGCTGATGGACGCCAAGTACGCCGGCCTCTCCTTCGTGATGCCGAACGTGTACGGCCCCGATATCGAAGGCGACAAGCTGAAGCCTTTGGCCGACGCGCTCGCCAGCATCGAGGACCCGATCCAGCTGGGCATGTTCGACGACAGCTGGACCTGGGGTGAGCCCTGGTTCTCGGACTTCTGGAAGCAGAAGCCCAAGCTCACCGAGGTCGAGGAGGCCGCCCACCTCATCTACGAGCACAAGTGGAAGCCGTTCTTCTCGGCCATCGACCGGAAGCACTGGTTCATGTTCCAGGGCAAGCCCTTCATCTACCTGTACAACGCCGGCAAGCTCGAGCCGCGCGCCAACGCTTCGCCCGTGTTCGCCCGGATGAAGGAGCTGTTCAAGGCCGACTTCGGTGTCGAACCGTTCCTCAGCGTGGACTCGGCCTACTTCGACGATCAGCGCATGCCGACCGTCGCCAACGCCAAGTTCAAGTGGTTCACCTTCCAGGAGAAGGGCAAGAAGTTCCGCTCCGAGATGAACGGCTTGGTGATCGACCACGCCATGCCGCGCTGGGACTCCTTCGGCCGCGAGAAGCCCGGCCAGATCGCGCCCTCGAACGGCATCTTGCAGGTGAAAGACGGCAAGGTCCTGCAGAGCGTGCTCGACGGCTCCAAGGACGCCGACCTGCTCATCCTCGCCACCTGGGACGACCTCGGCGAAGGCACCGGCATCAACCGTTCCTACGACTACTTCTTCGACGGGTACTGGCAAGCGCCCGACGTCTTCATGCAGATGATCCGCAAATCGCAAAGCGGGAAATAAAATCATGGCCAGCACAATCGACACGAAACACTTCCTGCCCCTCGGCGCCGTCCGCGCTGTCGAGCGCACCCCCAACGGCGTCCTCTTGCACGTCGGTGAGGAGCGCTTCCGCGTGGATGTCCTGCGCCCCGACCTGCTGCGCCTGAAGATTTCCCAGGCCAAGTACTTCGACGAAGAGCCCACTCATGCAGTGGTGGGTGCGCCTGCGACCGGTGCGCCCTTCGATCTGCGGCAGGAGGACGACTTGATCACCGTCCAGACCGACCGCCTGCGCTTGGTCATCCGCCGCGACGCCTTCCACCTCTCGGCCTACCGCGCCGACGGCACCGTGCTGTTCGAGGACGCGCTGGCCGCCGACGGCTCACCGATCGGCTACCAGCAGCTGAACGACGCCTTCGTGGTGACGCGCAAGATCGGCTTCCACGACTCGATCTACGGTCTGGGTGAGAAGACCGGTCCGTTCGACCGCCGCGGCCGCAACTTCACGCTGTGGAACACCGACGTTCTGCAGCCCGGCATCCTCGAGCAGAACCGCCTGCCGGAGACCGGCCTCGACGGCAAGGACACCTCGTTCGACCCCTACTACGCGTCGATCCCGTTCTTCTACCACTCGCGCGTGGAGAAGGGCATCGTCGAGGGCGCCACCAAGATGGCCGGCTTCTTCATCGACAACGGCTACCGCGGTCGCTTCGAGTTCGAGAGCCGTGACATCTACCGCTACCAGTTCGAGGGCGGCCAGTACACCGAGTACTTGTTCGCTGGCCCCGACATGCCGGCCATCCTCGATGCCTACACCACTCTGACGGGGCGCATGGCTGCTCCGCCGATGTGGTCGCTCGGCCTGCACCAGTGCCGCTTCCACGACTACAAGCAGGACGACATCCTCGGCATCGGCCAGGAGTACCGCGAGCGCGACATCCCCTGCGACGTGCTGTGGCTCGACATCGACTACATGAACGGCTTCCGCGTGTTCACCTGGGACACGACGAAGTTCGGCGACGTTCCGGGCATGGTCGCGCAGATGCGCGAGCAGCAGTTCCGCTTGATCTGCATCGTCGACCCCGGCGTGAAGTTCGAGTCGGGCTATCCGGTCTTCGAAGAAGGCTACGCCAAGAACTTCTTCTGCAAGACCGACTCGGGCAAGCCCTACGTCGGTCAGGTCTGGCCGGGACGCACGGTGTTCCCCGACTTCTCGCGTGAAGAGGTGCGCTCTTGGTGGGGCGAGCTGAACGCTCGCCACGCTTCGGTCGGTCTGGCCGGCATCTGGAACGACATGAACGAGCCGGCGACGGGTGACGTGCCGCCGTTCGCCATGCGCTTCGATCGCGATGGGCAGAATCACCCCCACGAGCGCTTCCACAACCAGTACGCGCTCTTGATGGCGATGGCCACGCACGAGGGCCTCAAGACGGCGCGTCCGACGGAGCGACCATTCATCCTCACGCGCGCCGGCTCCGCAGGCATCCAGCGCTACGCCGCGCAGTGGACGGGCGACAACTACTCGGA
>DATIDO010000355.1:0-2803 GCA_035456245.1 Polyangiaceae bacterium | reverse complement strand
CAAGGAGCGGACGATCCTCTTCAACCTGTCCGGCCACGGCCACTTCGACATGGCCGCCTACGACAACTACCTGGCCGGCAAGCTCGAGGACGTGGCCCTCGACGAGCAGGAGATGGAGCGAGCGCTCCAGGCAATCGAGGGTCTGCCGGCCCCGGCGTAGCCCGCGCAGGCGGGCCGCCCCACTACCACTTCGTCCCGTCATCCAAAGACGGCATCGCCGATCAGTCCCTACCGATCAGCAGGGAAGCGCAGGCCGTGATCACGCAGAAGGCGGTGCCAGACACAGAAACCAAGGCGGTGCCAGACACCGAAACGTGAGCGTCACGCGCAGTCCACAACCCGGCGCCCTTGCAGCGGCTCGAGCCCGGCATCGGTGTCCGGCATCGGTGTCAGACACCGTGACAAGAGTTCATGCAGCTCGGCGCTCCCGAGCCGCGTGGCCCCAGGAGAGAGGCTCGGCGGCTCGGGAAACACCGGGTGGAGCAGCATCTACGGCAGCACGCCGGCGACGGCGTTCAGGGCACTGCTGACGTTGCCGGCCAGGAGCGTGATTGCCGCGATCACGGCGAGCACGATGACGGCCAGCACGACGCCGTACTCGGCCATCGTCTGCCCCTCCTCGCGCCTCCGTACCGAGTCGGCCGCAGCCTGCGAGAAGGCGTACAGCTTCAGCATCCGATTCACCTCTTTCCGAGCCCGACCATGCGCACAAGGAGCACGCAGTTGTCACAAGGAGGAAGGGCTCTCTCCAGAAGCTCATCGGTCCCATCCGCCCGGGACCTCATCCCTCGTGCTGATGATCGGGTAGCCCGCCCGCGTCGCACTCGACGCGGCGAGAATCACGGCGACACCCTCGATGTGCTGCCGCGCAGCGTCACGTCGTGGAGGTGTTTCTCGCCGGGGAAGATCGGCCGGCGATCGCGGCGAGGCGTTTTCGTCCGCTGCGCGGGACTTGAAACTCACACGAACACCTACTACAACTCATCCGCGGCAGGGGTTTGACTGCGGCAGTGGCCTTCGCGCTCCCTGCGGCGAGCGCGATACCGATGGTCCCCCTGCCGTCCATCTAGGCGCGACGGCCAGGCCTCCGCGAACGTGGCTACTAAGGGTGCAACTCCCGGGTTGGACTCGAAGCAGGCTGCTGATCGGCACCTCTTGAGCGCCAAGGTGGCACGGGTAGGCACCGTGCGAGAAGCTAGTGCGCGTCATTCGTGAGATATCAATTGCCGGCCCGGAACCTGCAATGCTTTAACCGCAGACCTACGCGTTGTGGTGTCCCGCTCAAGTCTTAGAGGCGAATCTCGTGGCGGCTGGCCAGGTAGGAAGTACCTACAGCAACGTCAGGCTCGTTCAACAGGAGCCGGACCAGCTGCTGCGCGCGTTTACGGTGCTTGCCGACGCTGTGCGTGGCTGCCGCCTCGTCACCGTCAGCCCTCAGGCGATCCTGCTCGAGCGTAGGTTCGTTCCGATCTGGGCGTTGTTGATGATGCCGATTGGCATCGCGATGGTCGTCCTCGAGCTGTTGGGCGTCCACGCCAAGCAAGTTGAGACCTTGGCAATCACGCTGAGCGCGGAGCACGGTGCGACCCGCGTGTCGGCGACCGGCGTCGCCAACCCCGAGCTC
This sequence comes from Polyangiaceae bacterium, assembly GCA_035456245.1. Lineage (GTDB taxonomy): Bacteria > Myxococcota_A > Polyangia > Polyangiales > Polyangiaceae > NIC37A-2. Next base: position 1,179 of record DATIDO010000355.1, on the reverse strand, counting down.
GCCGAGCGTCTCGACGAACTCCTGGAATCGACGGCGGATCCAGCAGAAACCCCGCCGCCGCAATGACTCCTCCTGAGTTGGTTGCTGTGCGCGGCTGTGTCGCACTCGGGCTCTTCTTCGGCGGCGCCTAAAGGCCACGCGCCGCATGTCCTGAGACTGGCTCGTGCGAGCAGCTCCGCGTAGTCGAGGTCGCGCTCGTCGACGAGCACGTGCGTGTAGGTGTTCGCGGTGACGGTCAGGTCGCGCTGACCGACGAACTCGGCGAAGCGCGCCCGCGGGACGCCTCGCAGATGGAGCAGCGAGATTCGACGGTGGCGCAAGTGTCGTGCGGCGACCAGAGCGAGATGCCCTCCGCCTTGCACGCCTTCGCGATCGCCGTCCGCAGCGAGTCGGAAGCAGGCGCGCTTCGGGATCGCGGAAGCGGCGATGCGGCGGTGCCGCCTCGATCGCTTCGGCGAGAGCTGGCTGGGGTTCGACCCAGAGCGCCGTCGTGTCTTCGTCGTCGACGCCCGCCGGACTCTGTGTAGCGGGGGATCAGCGCGACTTGCCTGGCGCTCACCGAGCGGAGGCTCCCCTACCTCTTCATTGGCATGAAGAACTCGACGTGGCCGCAGTCCTCGCACACGAACATCGCCATCTCTTCGCCGCCTGTAAGCAGCTCGCCGAAGTCGCCGAGGATGAATCCCCAGGCCCGGGTGCCTTCGTGGAAATCCTTCTTGCCCGCGAAGATCAACCGGCCATCGCAGCGCGTGCAGCTGGTGTCCTCGTCCGACTCCGCGCGGTCCTCGGCGCCTTGTTCGTGCTCCGTCTCGTCCGTCACGCTCAGTCGAGTCTCTAGGACGCCTCCTCCACGATCAAGACCGGAGGCTGGTCCGCATCGTCGTCGCTGACTCCGACCACGCGCAGCGTCCTCGGGCCGAAGTAGATCGCGTGCCCGGGTCGCGAGTCGGGAGCAGCGCTCTCCGGCGTGGGTGGCTCCGCGGCCACACTGTCGACCGTCTCGAGCCTGAGAAGAAACCCTGCCATCCGATCCCCCATGGGGCCGGAATTCCCGGCATCCCTGGCACACCTGACCGATGGAGGAATGCGCCTTAGCGCGTGGTTGCGGAAGGTGCAGCTCCCCGGGTTGGACTCGAACCAACAACCCTCCGGTTAACAGCCGCGCTCAAGCGGTCGCGC
>DATIDO010000354.1:0-6037 GCA_035456245.1 Polyangiaceae bacterium | reverse complement strand
GGCCACCCGCCGCTCTCGCGAGGTTCGGGCGCACCAGCGCAGGCGCAGGGGGGAGCTTGCGCGCACGGAGCTCGGGCAGCTCGGAGCGCTTGCTCTCCAGAATGCGTTCCAGGATCGACATGGGGCCTCAGGTGCCGCTTGTGCCGGCGAGCGGAGCCGCTTTTCGCCAGGTCTCGAGCTGAGCCAGCGCAGCGCCCGACTCCAGGGCGCGCCGCGCCTGGTCGGTCGCCTCGGCCGGGCCGATGCCATGGTAGACGGCGAGCGCTCCCGCAGCGTTCAGCAAGAACGCGTCGCGTGAGGGATGGGGCTCGCCACGCAGCACGCCCTCGAGAATGGCCGCGTTTTCGTTCGCGTCACCGCCGTCGGTGGCGCCTGGCTCACAGGGGCTCAGGCCGAAGTGCTCGGGCGTGAGGATCACCTCGCGGAGATCGCCACCGTCGACGATCGTCACGCGCGTGGCGCCGTAAGGACTCAGCTCGTCCATGCCGTCGACACCTCGAACCACCCAGGCGCGCTCCACCCCGAGGTCGACCAGGCTCCGCGCGAGCAGGGGCCGCACCTGATCGTCGTAGGCACCGAGCAGCTGGAACTTGGCGTCGGCCGGGTTGGCCAGCGGCCCCAGGCAGTTGAACAGCGTGCGCACGCCCAGCTCGCGTCGAGCCTGTCCGACGTGGCGCATGGCCGGGTGGTGCTTCTGCGCGAACAGGAACACCAAGCCCGTGTCGGCCAACACGCGGGCCTCCTCGTCGGGTGTCAGATCGATGCGCACGCCCAGGCTCTCGAGCACGTCGGCGCTACCGGCCTTGCTGGTAGCCGCGCGGTTGCCGTGCTTGGCCACGCGCGCTCCCGCTGCGGCGGCGATGATGGCCGCCCCGGTGGAGAGGTTCAGGCTGCCGAGACCGTCGCCGCCCGTGCCGCAGGTGTCGAGCAACTTGGTCTCGTTGTGCACGAGCGGAACCATGTGGCGCCGCAGGGCGCGCGCGGCCGCCGCGATCACCTCGGGCGTCTCGCCGCGCAGGCGCAGCGCGACCGCGAAGGCCGCGACCTGAGTCGGGTTCCAGTCGCCTTCGAGGATCGAGTCGAACACCGCGCCGACCAGGGCCGGATCGGGGCGCGCGGCCGATTCCAGCCGGGCGAATGCCTCCTTGAACGACAGGCTCACAGCGACCTCAGCCAGTTGTCGATCAAACGCAGTCCGCCTTCGGTCAGGATCGATTCGGGGTGGAACTGGACGCCTTCGATCGCGGCGCTCTTGTGGCGGACGCCCATGATTTCTCCCTCGGCCGTGCGGGCGGTGACCTCCAAGCAGTCGGGGAGGGAGGGCGGATCGATGACCAGCGAATGGTAGCGGGTCGCCGTGAACGGATTGGGCAAGTCAGCGAAGACACCGACGCCCTCGTGCTGGATGGGGCTCGTCTTGCCGTGCATGAGCCGCGGGGCGCGCACGACGTTCGCCCCGAACGCCTGGCCGATTGATTGGTGGCCGAGGCACACGCCGAAGATCGGGATCTTGCCGCCAGCGCGGGTGATGGTCTCCAGCGTGACGCCGGCGTCGTCCGGCGTGCCGGGCCCCGGGGAGAGGAGGATGCCTCGCGGCGCCCTCTCGAGCACCTCGTCGGCACTCAGCTGATCGTTCAGCACGACCTCGGTTTCGGCCCCCAACGACCCCAGGTACTGCACCAGGTTGTAGGTGAACGAATCGTAATTATCGATGACCAGGACGCGGGCACTCATCGGGGGCTCGTGGGCGGAGCCTGGCAGGGGGGATCCGTCGGGTCAATGCTGGGGCGCCGCTGGGTGGCGGGGATTTCGATTCAAGCAGGGCCCGGCAGGACCCGGGCGCGCACGAAGCTGTCGATGCGTGCCGCGATGGCCGCCGGGAACTCCGCTGCGGCGTAGTGAGTCGCGCGCTCCAGCAGCCAGAACTCGGCGCCCCGGATGCGTTCGGCCATCGCACGCGCGCGCTTCGCTGGCGTGATGACGTCGCGAGAGCCCGCGATCACCAGCGTCGGGACGGTCAGTTGCTCCAGCGCGTCGCGAGCGTCGTGCTCACACAAGCCTTCGAGGAGCTCCATGTAGCGGCGCAAGTCGATGGTCTCGAAGTGCCCGAGCATGCGCGTCAGCAATCCCTCGTCGAACTCCCGCGCCACGAGGCCCATCCGCTTCAACCAGCGGGCGGTCCCGCCGAAGCGACTCGCTGCGCTCAACACGCCCTGCCCGAGCGGTGCCACGAGCCCGGCGTTGCGCACCATGCGATCGAGCAGCGACGTCGGCAGGGGCAGGGCGAGCCCTTCGAGGGGACGACCGGCGGCACCACTCACCAGCACGAGTCCGGCCAAGCGCTCGGGGTAGCGTCGAGCGAGCTCCAGCCCGATCTGCGCGCCCATGCTCCAGCCGACGAAAATCACCCGCTCGACACCTGCCCGATCGAGTACGGCGATGGCGTCCTCGACGTGTGCTTCGACCGAAAGGGGGCGTGGCGCCGGGCCGAGGTTCGACGAGCCGTAGAGGCCCCGATAGTCCCACGACAGCGTGCGGTAGCGCGCACCCAGACGGTCCAGGTAGGGCTCGAATGCGATGACTGGTCCACCCAGACCGTTGGCCCAAAGGAGCGCGGGAGGTGGGACAGAGTCGTCGTTGCGTGCACTATCTGCGTCGAAGTAGCGAAGCGTGACGCCGTCCCGCGTTTCCAGGAAATACTGCTGGATTTCGATACTTGCCTCCGCCGTTTTCATTCTTGCTGAACGTCGAACCGGCCGCTAGTGTCCGCCGAACTCAGCGGCCCAACGCCGTGGAAAATTACTACCGCGCGAGACAGCATCGATGGCTGACGACAACAAGCCCAAGATTGACCTGAAGGCCCGACTCGGAAAGAAGACGGTGACCGGCGTCGGTCCCTCCATTCCGCCGCCCATGATGAACCCCGGCGCGAGCATCCCCGCTCCGCCCTTCGGCTCCCGCCCCACGGCGGCACCCGAACCCGAGCCAGTGCGGGTCGTCGAGTCACAGTCCATCAAGATCGAGATGGGTGAAGAGGTCGTCGAGGCGCAGAAGAAGGCGCGCTCGAAGTGGCTGCTCGTCGCTGCCGGCACGGCCTTCCTCGGTGGTCTCATGGGCTACGTGCTCGGTGGTCGTATGGAAGCCAACCGCAGCTACAAGAACGCTGCCGCCGGCGCTGGCATCCTGCTCGAAGACGTCGACAAGGCCAACGTCGAAATCGAGAAGCTCGCCGACGCGCTCAAGAAGGCCAAGATGGCCCTGGGCGACGGTCGCTTCCCCGAGGCCGAAATCAACCAGTTCGGCGAGATCAACATCCCCTTCGACGCCACCTATCTGGCCGGCAAGGGCACTGGTCTGATGAGCGGTGAGATCAACCGTCTGCTCATCAAGTTCGCGAGCGATGCCGCGAATGCCAACGAGCAGAAGGATCGCCTGAAGCGCGTGTTGGGTGGCAGCAAGACGGCTCTGACCGAGCTGTTCGCCGAGAAGGATGCGCCCAAGGTTCGCTGGTCGGTGATCGTGGGCAACAGCCCGCAGGGCCCCATCGCCAGCATGCAGCTGGTGCCGACTCCGTTCCTGGCGACCTCCAAGGAGGCTGGTTTCTCCTGGCCCAAGGAAGTCGAGCTGAAGAGCGGTGACAAGACCGTCAAGGTCGAGCGCTACACCAAGGGCGATCCCGTCGGTGGCTCGTCGCCTCTGCTGATCCCGGTCGATCCGACCACGCAGAGTTCGGTGTGCTCGAGCGATACGCTCAGCCAGTTGAGCCGCGAGTTCAACAACCTCGACACGATGCTGCGCGGCGACAAGAGCGACCCCACGAACGAGAAGGTCGGCCTCGTCGACACCGGTACGCTCGTGGTCGAGAAGCTGAAGGGCGTCGGCGGCTGATAGCGAAGCCGGCGAACGGTGCTGGTGCCTGAGACCAGCAGGAGGAACGGGGTGCCCAGTCGGGTGCCCCGTTTTTCGTTGGTGCGCAGCCCGGGGGGCCGCGTCGCACTTCGTTGGTGCGCAGCCCGGGGGGCCGCTCCAAGCCGTGGCCGGGAGCGGGCCCAGCGAGCCTGCTCGATCGTCGGGAGTGGGCCGAGGGGGCCCGCTCTGCACACCGACCGATGCCTCAGGCTGCCGAAGGTTCGGCCGAGTGAGGCGTGGGCGGAGTCACCGGACGCTCGGGTAGGCCACCCAGCTCGACCTTGGCGATGTGACGGCGATCGGCCTCGCGAATGGTGACCGAGAGCCCCAGCAGTTGGTGCTCGCTGCCGAGATCGGGGACGCGGCCCAGCTGATCGAGCAACAGACCACCGAGCGAGACGTAGTCGCCCTCGGGCAGATCGGTGCCGAGGTGACGATTCACGTCGGTGATCGGCAGGCTGGCGTCGACCAGCACTCGATCCTTGTCGAGCACCACGATGCTGGAGTTGTCCTCCAGATCGTGTTCGTCCTGGATGTCTCCGACGATCTCTTCGAGCAAATCCTCGAGCGTGACGATACCGGAGAAGCCACCGAACTCGTCGATGACCACGGCCAAGTGATGACGGCCCTGGCGCATGTCGTGCAGAACCGAGCGCGCCATTTGGCCCTCGGGGACGAAAACGACGGGCGTGCGGACGATGGCGTCCAGTGCCGGTGGCTCCGCGCCCGGAGCGACGATGTGGGCAAAGAGGTCCTTCACGTGCAGCACACCGACGACGTTGTCGATGCTGTCGCGGTAGACGGGGTAGCGAGAATGCTGGGTCTCGGTGACCAGGCGCAGTAGCTCGGCGTACGGCAGAGTGACCTCGAGCGCGTCCACTCGGATGCGCGGGACCATCACGTCGACGGCGGTGAGCTCACCGAAATCGAGCACGTTGCGGATCATCTCCGACTGGTCGTGATCGAGGGAGCCATTCTGCTCGCCCTCGTTCACCAGCAGCTCCACCTCGGTTTCGGTCACCCCGGCGCTGGGCGCCGGCTTGGGCTCGCGCTCCGCCAGGAAGCGGGCGGCGAAGGAAAGGGGATCGGAGAGAGGCGCCACCAACCATTCGAGCGGTCGCAGGGCGCGCAGCAAGGGGATGAGCCAGCGCTCGGCGCGCCGGGTCGCGAACGGGCGAGCGATCTCGCTGGGGACCGCGTAGACGAAGATGGCGGCCAGGAAGCCCAGCAGCCAGGCGTGGGGCCAGAGCGGGGCAAAGGCGGAGGCGAGCAGGGCCGAGGTGGCAGCGACGCCGGTGACGCGAAGCCAGAGCCAGCGAGCTTCGATGCGCTCGGGGGCCTTCAGGTAGCGCTCCAGGATCGGGCGATCCCGCTCGGGCAGGGTTTCTTTCAGCGCGGCTCGACGCGCGGGGGAGAGGCTACCAAGCGTAGCGGTGATCGTTGCGTAGGAAGCGGCCGTCAGAGCGGGGAGGAGGGCGAGCAGGAGCGTGAGCTCGGGAGTTTTCGGGTCAGGGTCCAATGGGTGCCTTCATGCGTAGCTTGCTACGCTGGGGGAGGAATAAGCTAGGCGCCCGGAGCGCAGGGATGCAAGCTCAGACCTCCGGTTCGTCGGCCGGTGTCTCGGCGAACCCGCGCTTCACTTTGAAATGATTCGGTAATTCGGTCGGCTCGAGGAGGCCCAGAAAGCGCTCCTGGTGGAAGGCTCCCCAGGTCGGCTCGTCCGGGAGCTGGTCCTCGGCCTGGTCCTCGGTCGTGTCCAGGTGCAGATCCTGCCCGAGGAGCTGGTCCTCGGGGCGGATGGCTTTGCCCTGACCGAAGCGTAGCGCACCCTCGGCGGTCAGCTCGCGCGTGGGTAGCGAGCGCCGAACTGCCTCGGCCACGCTGATCCAGCGTGCTTCGGGCGGCGGTGGGTACGGACAGGCGTCTTCGATGCGGAAGGCTCCGCTCTGGGTGCGCCGGAGCGAGGAGAGGTGGGCTGGCACTCCCAGGCCGTCACCCAGATCGCGGGCCAAGGCCCGGACGTAGTAGCCCTTCGACACCAGGAGCCGAAGTCGCGCCCGCTCCCAGGACCAGTCCAGGAGCTCGAGCCCGTGCACCCGCACGTCGCGGGGCGGCATCTCGGGCGGGG
>DATIDO010000353.1:0-5162 GCA_035456245.1 Polyangiaceae bacterium | reverse complement strand
TGGTCGGCAACGTCATGGTCATGGCCCACATCGTGACCAACCACGGGCTGTCACCGCTCGACACCGAGAACGATCCGCTGAAGAGCTCGCTCAGCGTCACCGCGCCGCGCTGGTTCACCTTCTACACGCTCGGCTTCGGCTATCACGTCGAGCACCACCTGCTGCCTGGCGTCAGCCACCGCTACGGCCCCGACATCCAGGCGCTCCTGTTCGAGCTCGAGCCCACCCGTTACCAGGTGCTGCCGTTCACCACCGCGCTCTGGCGCATCCTGCGCGCCCCGCGCGTCTACGCCGACGCCGAGACCCTGCTCGATCCCGAGACGGGCGCGCGGCAAAAGACCTTGGGTGCGCGCCGCTCGTTGCCCCCCGGACCGCCCTCGCAGCGTCCGAGCGGACCGCCGCCTTCGCTGCGCCCGGAACTGCGGGCGACGTGACGTCGCAGCCCCGCCGTGGCCGTCCCGGATGCGTGCCTGTTGACGCGCTTTCGGTTCGGGGCATTCTGGCAGAATGCTTTCTTTGCGAGTCGGGGCTCGGCTGCCTGCCGGGCTGGTAACCTGGTCTTTGGTGCTGGCTGGTTGCACGGACCGTGGTCACACGGCGACGTGTGAACCGCCCGAAGACGGGGAGGGTAGCTGGAGCCATTCGGAGCCGCCGGAGGAGTTGGGGTACCTGGCCCTCGATTGGCTCGGACGCGACTCGAGGAATGACCAGCTGGGCTTCCGCAATTGGGGCGAGCGGATCGAGTTCGTCACCTTGGATGTGCTGAGCGGCACCTGGACGAGCGTCGAGCACCCGAACCAGACGACGTACTATGGCCAGGGCTTCGCGTTCCACGAGCGTTGGGCGCTCGCGCTGGGCGACTGGAGTTCCGAGACGCCGATGGATAGGCCACCGAGCACGGCGCTGTTGGATCGCGACACGGGCGAGTGGAGTTCCGTCGTGCAACCGGAAGACTACTTTCCTCCGCTGTATCCGCCCATCTTTGGCGTCGGGTCGGTCTTCGTGACGTTCGGGCAGGAAGCGCGCGACAGCCAGGACGGCGACGCGGTGGCGGAAGCCTTCGCCCTCGATCCCGTCGCGGGCTCCTGGTCCAAGCTAGCTGCGCCACCTTGGAAAGGGATCGACGGAGGCTCCACATCGGACTGGCCTGGCACCTATGCCGTGCAAGGAGATCGGCTGCTCGTGACGGCATCCGGCGTCAACGGGACCCAAGCAGTGATCGCCATCTACGACGTGAGCGAAGGGGCTTGGTCCACCATCCCGTTCGCGCCCGAACAGGCACCCCGCGTCGGCTCGTCCGTCGTATGGCAAGGGGACGACCTGTTCCTCGGCGGCGGCTGGGAGGGCGCGTCATTCAGGGACCTGTGGCGCTACTCGTTCGCCTCCGAGACCTGGACTCGCGTTTCTCTCCCCAGCTGGGTCGATGTGTGGACTGTGGTGCCCGTTGGCGAGCGCATCGCCGTCCAAGGGAGCTGCCGGGGGCGCGCCTTGTTCGACCCTGCCAGCGACGAGTGGACTCCCATGACCCTCGTCGGCTCGCCCGAGGAGGTGGGCAACAGGGGCAGCGTCCTGATTGGTATCGCTGGGCGCGCGGTCGCGGCCGAAATACATACGGAGGGTGAGGGCGTGGACGGGGTGTTCATCTTCGAGCCGTGAGCAGGGGTGCCGCCAACCCGCCCGGCCAACCCGCCCGGCGTACCGACATCAGCTAGACTTTCCACGAATGCCAAACGAGCCCGCCGAGCCCCGAGCCACCGTCGCCAGCGGAGCATCCCGTTGGTTCATCGAGGTGCCCGAGTCCAGCGGGGTGTGTTTGCTGAGCGTCGTGTGCCGCCTCTGGGATCGCTCGGTCACGCCGCCCCGCTGCGTCTACGAGGGTTCGCTTTCCGATTGTGAAGAGCGGCAGGCAGAGCTGGAGGAAGGCGAGGCGCCGTCGTGAGGCTGTTCGTCGCGGTGGCGCTGTTGCTGTTCGTGGGGTGCGCGGCTGCGCCTCCAACCGAGGCACCCACCGCGCCCACGGCCTCGCCGTCCGTCGCAGGCACTGCCGCGCCCTCTGCCGCGCCCCAGGCGCCCGCGCCGGAGCGTGAAGGCGCAGCAGGCTACCCGAGCGTGCCGTTCCCATCGGCCGTGTTCGGCTTCACCTGGGGCACGCCGATGCAGGATTTCCAGCGCCTCTGCGCCGAGAGCGGGGGCGTGTTCTTGGGGAGCAACGCCGAGCAACGAGCGGCCTTGTGCGGCATCGAGGCTCGGGGCGCGATGCCGCGGCACACGCTGGCCGTTCGCTTCTGCGCAAGTGGCGCGTGCGCGGTGTCGCTCGTCTTCCGCGCGGGGAGCGACTTCGCCACCATGCGCGAGCGCCTGACCAACGAGTACGGACCACCAGCTGAGATGGCCCCAGCGAGCCCCCTCGCATCGAACCAGCCCGCCCGGGATCCGCGCGCCCCGAACCAGCACTGCGCGCCAGCTTCCCCCGGACTCTCCTGGATCTGGAACGCACACGGCACCCAACTGGGCTCTGCGCAACTGACGACGGAATGCTCGGACGAACTCGGGCAGTCGACGAGGCTGCTGTTTCAGAATGCGGAGGGGATTGTTCAGCAGGTAGCTGACTGAGTGGGGGAGGGACGCCAGCTCCGGCGCGGGGCGAAGACTCGACGGAGTCCCCGGTTCGCAGCTAGCGTCGGAGGGATGCGTTTGCTTGCTTCTCTTTTCGCGCTGAGCCTGGCTGCGTGCAGCGTTGTTGGGACCGACGATGACATGCAGGGATCGGGCGGCTCGTCCGCGACCGGCGGTTCGTCGGCAGAAGGCGGCCACGGCGGCCACGGCGGCGGAGGCGCAGGTGGGGTCGGCGGACTGGGCGGAACAGCATCCAGCTGCTGCCGTGTTTGCCGCTCGGGCAAAGCGTGCGGCGACTCCTGCATCTCGCAGGAGAGCACCTGTCACGTCGACGTGGGGTGCGCTTGCAACGCTGGTGCGCCCTGACTCGAGGTGCGCTTGGATGCACCGGTCGTGCTGGGCCGAATGCGCCGACCGACCGCTAGCCCTCAGCCATCACAGGCGCAGCCGGGTGCCTTGTGGCACGTCTTCTGCCGGCTGATGCACGAGTCGCCGCAGGCTTTGCCAGCGCTGCAGACCTTGCAACACGCGGCTGCCGTGGCATCCGTCGGCGACTGTTCATCGAGGGATGCGTCAGGCTGACCGTCGACCGGAAGCGGCACGTACGGGCTGGGCGCGGCAGAGCCAAGGAGCACGAGTGCTCCCAGGAGCAGGCAAAGGAAGACGGATACTTGCTTCATGTTCGTTGACCTTGGCGGCCGGGTCGGACGCCGCACGACGACATCTCACGAGTACACCGCAGCGCCGGGCACGCGAAAGGGGAATCCGCACGAATCCCTCTTTGCAGGCGCTCACGCCACGCCGAAGCGAGGGCGTCTCGCCCTCACAATGGGCTGACAGGTGGTAGGCGAACGGAGATGTGGGGCATTCCGTGCGGTGGCTCAAGAAAGCTTGGCGCCGCAATCACATCGCATCGCGGACGGGGTGCACTCCGCCGTGCGCTACGAGTCGGCCATCTTCACCCTCGATGAGTATCCCGGTGACCACGATCAACATCGATTGGCCGGCATGCCCGCGCGCGTGGAGTACCTCGTTTCGGGTCAAGAGCACCCGCTCGCCCGCAGACGCGGTTCGCTTCACCTCGACGAAGATCCGTTCGTTGCGCGGATCGGTAGGGCGACAGCTCCGTGCCACCGTCCTTTCTGCGGCCGCGTCGACGCGGCGCGGCGGACCATTTGCTCGAACCAAAGCGCCCTCGTACAATGCCTGGCGTCATGTCGAACCCTGCCCCACTGATCCAGCTGCCGGAGGACCTCCAGGCCTTCGCTGAGGAGCGCGTTCGCGCGGGTCAGAGTGCGAGTGTTGCTGACTTCGTTCGTGACGCGGTTCGCGAAAAGCAGCAGGAATTGCTGCGCGCCGCGCTTGCCGAGGGCACTGCCGAGTTGGACGCTGGCCTCGGAGTGGAGACGACTCCGGACGACCTGATGGCAGAGATTTCGCTCGAACTCGGGCTCGACGCGTAGCTGCTGCTGGTATGGCTCGCCTATTCCGCTCCCCACGGGCGAAGCGCGATATCGTCGAGGTGCTTGGCTACACGCGCGACCGTTGGGGAGTGGCCCAAGCCCGTGCCTACCGAAATCTCATCCGCGAGGCGTTGCAGGCGATCGCCGATCACCCGCACTCCGGCGTAGTTCGTAGCGCCCATCCGGGCATCCTCAGCTACCACATCAGGAAGCCGGGCCACGAAGCACGACACATCCTGTTCTACCGGATTGGGCCGACAGGCGTGGTGGAGGTCGTCAGGCTGCTGCACGACTCGATGGACTTCGATCAACATCTTCCGTGAAAGACCTGGCGGAACGAGGCCGAAACGCGGCCCGGCTGCGGGGCGTTGCGGACGCGACCGTCCCCAGCCGAGGCGCACCGGCCCACCACTGAGATCGAAGACCCCGCACTCGGCTCCATAATGGGTCGCTGTCGCGATCGAACGATTCGAGCTCAGGCCTCGAAGGGTGCCGTCGCGGCCTCTCGCCGTGCGGCCCTATTTGCCTGCTGGTCCACCGACCGGAAGTGAGCCGTGCGCCGTTGGGTTCCGGTCGTCCTGAGGGGGGACGCGAGGAGGTGACCGTCGACCCCTGCGTCTCAGCACCGGACCCTCCGAAATCGGCGGTGGATCCATGCTGTTCGATGGGCGGATGACGAGGGGCGGAGTCGGGCTCCCTTCGAGTTCACCGGCGCGCTCTTCCTGTTCGGAAGGAGCACCCTTCCAACTCGGCTGCGCGGCCACGGCTTTCGGTGGCGGATGATTGCTCCTCGGGAGCGGCACGAGGGGAAAGCGATCGCCCGATGTCGATTTTCGGCAACGCACCGCCACAGGGGCCGAAGCACCTTCGAATCGGCTGCTGCCGCGCGGTGCGGTGGGCTGATCCGTGTCGAAAGGACCAAGGCAACGATGTCACATACCCTGGGGCAAAAGGTCGAGGCAGCTACGAGACTACTGACGGGCATGCGCCTGCCCGACGTGAAGAGGGAGCTAGAGCCGCACGGCTTCACCGTCGAAGTCATCGACGAGGGACTGGCGCGTCTGCGTCGGGTCCTGGTGGCCC